>NZ_JBEXTV010000019.1:0-131172 GCF_040628835.1 Streptomyces sp. NPDC006134
GAAGCTCCGGGCGGACAGGTTGATCTTGGTCGACAACCCATCTACCAGGAGCTTCACCTCTTCCTCAACGCCGCCCCCACACCAACCGGCCGGTCTCTCAGCCAGGTTGGAAACGGCTCATTGGAGTTTGGGAATGAAGCACTCGGACCCCCAGGTCCTAGAGGCACTCGATCTGGCATGGGACCCCGAACGAGGAGCACTCGGAAAACTCCGACAGGGGGAATTCGACGCAGAGCTCGCCGATCGCTATGTCGATCTTCTAAGCTCCATTGAAATAACCGAAGGTGAGCCCATCCATCAAGACTTCGTCAGGCTCCTCTGGTTCGCTCCCCTGTTCGCAGAGTGGCAGATCGAGAGGGCGGTTAAACACGGGGCCGACCAGCAGAAAGTCTCGAATTTCTGCGACCTGGTCAGGGAAAGCGTCATGGAAATCCTCGGCACGCCCTAACCTCAACGCCGACGACTTGTTGATCAGAAACTCATGGGGTTCTCGTCCAGGATGTAGCGGACGTGCGGACCGCCGAAGTGGCCGCGGACGATGTCGGGAAGCGTGCGCTGTCCGCACTGCGGCAGGTCCGCGTTCAAGTCCGTGACCATGTATGGAGGCTGGTCGGGGAGGCGGCCTCCCAGCCCCCGAGGAGATGCGGCTCCACGTCCGCGGGGACGCCCTCGCCGGCGCACTCGACCAGAACGAGGAACTCCGCGACCACATCGACCGCCTCGAAAGCGAACGCCCCCGGCACTGAACCGAACCTCGGCAAGCCGAGCCGGTCAACCTGCCGAACAGGGTGGCCACCAACCGGGGGTCGCGCTCCGGAGACCGAATCCGCCGTGGCGTCTCGTGGTGTGGCGTCGGTACTTTCTCCGACGGCCGGCAGTCGCCAGCGGCCCCCGGGCGCACCAGTACCCTGCCGACCAAGCCGGCCGTACACGAGCCGAGGCCGGCACTTGCCCTGACGGACTGCTCCACTGCACACGCGTTCGAGGCCTGGCTCGTGGGCGAAATCCTTGATGTGCGCAGGTGCAGGCGCCCGTATGCTGGGCCACGGAGCCGGTTCTCGTCCCTGATGGAGGTCCTGGTGAGTACGCCTGCATCGGAAGGCTTCAGGTACCCGCCACCCAGGCCGCGGCTGTCGGTCGAGGCGATGCTGGCGGCGAAGAACACCCAGCCGATCCGTTCCCTTGACGATCTTGCCGCCGACACCTTCGAGTCGGACGAGGAACTGGAAGAGTTCCTCGCCTTCACGTACGCCGAGCGCCATCGAGACGTCGCCTGAGGTCGTATGCAACCCGTCGTCCTGGACACCGACGTCGCTTCCCTGTCCCACAAGCGCAAGCTCACCGGGCCGCTCGCCAGTCGCCTCATCGGCCGCAAGCCGCTGATCACCTTCGTGACCTACGGCGAACTGACCAAGTGGATGGAGATCCGCCACTGGGGTGCCCGCAGCCGCCAGGGACTCGCCGACATTCCCGTCCTGCCCGGCGACGAGTCCGTCGCCGCCACCTGGGGACGGCTCTCGGCCGCCGGGATACAGCGTGGCCGGCCCCGCCCGGCCAACGACATGTGGATCGCCGCCTGCGCTCTCACCTACGACCTGCCGCTGGCCACCCTCAACCTCAAGGATCACGAGGACTTCCGCCTTCACCACGGCCTCCGCATCCTCGGCGCCGAGTAACAGCCGCGCCTGGCGCACCACCCTCTGGGGCACCACCACCCGCTGCCTCACCCCCGACCCCTACGTCCACAACCCCCACACCTGGACCGGCTCTCTCGGTCTCAGTCCATGCGAGGTGGAAGGGACGCGAAAAGCAAGTTGCCCTGAGGAATTCTCCCGGGGCGGTCACAGGGGGCGATCGACTTCCTGACCCCCACTTGGCGGTAGCCACACGAGAGCAGGGCCGGTCCGAAGCCCTCGAGCCGGGAGGACGCGCATGCCCCGCCGGACGTGCCTTCCGCTCACAAAGTCTCTGGGAACAGGCACGCCCGAAAGCCCGTGCGCGCCGGGATGCCCCGGGCGTACGGGCTTCCGGTGCCCGCTCAGTTCGTGCCGGGCGAGCGCATGCCGTTCAGTGCCCGCGGGTGGTGGCGCCGCCCTTGCGGCATTCCGGTCGCTTCGCCTCCGGCGTGATGAGCGCCGCGGTCTCGTCGTCGAGCGCGTAGCAGAGCTGGGCGTGCAGCAGTTCGGCTTCGGCGGGGGTGAGGTGCAGGGCCACGTCCGTGTCGAAGACCCCGTCGCGGCGCAGCCAGAGGTCGATCGCGAGGGTGCCGTCGCCTTCCCGGCGTACGGGCTTGCTCGGTACGCGGCTCACCTGGACCGGCGTGTTCGGCGTCGTACTCATCAGGCCGCCGCCTCCACGGGAGTACCGATGTAGTGGCCGTGGATCACCCAGGGCCCCACGTCGATCCCCTCGACCGCGAGGACGAGAGCGGCACGGCGTTCCAGCTGCCGCTGCCGTCGCTCGTGGGCGAGCAGGTAGGGGCGTACGAGAGGGCCGGTGTCGTCGAGAGCGGCCGGCGTGTCCCTCCACCTGCGCGGGGGAAGGGCGGCGAGCAGGCCGGGCGGGGTGCTGCGGCGGATGGACAGGCGCAGGCCGGAGAGAGTACGCGGGGAGAGGGGGGTGGGTGCCGGGTGGCCGGGGCGCCGATGCCGGTGGTGGTGTCGGCGTCGGCCGGTGGCGGGGAACAGCAGGGCCAGGACCAGGGCCAGAGCCCGTTCGAGGGCAGGCCGGATAGGCTTGAGCATGCTGACGCTCCTTTGCAGCGTTGGCCGTGCCCCGGGGTGCTGGAGACACCGCCGGGGCTTTCTTGTGCGCACCGCTGGACGGTTCGGTACTCACCGTCCAGCGGGTGCTACACAGCGTACGCACTTCATGATGCGCCACACAACATGTTGCGTAAGTTCTTCAAGTTGGCATATGCCTCACGTCCCGGCGGTCGCCTATGCCGCGAAGCCGTCGAACTCGCCGGCCTTCGCTCCCTCCAGGAAGGCGCGCAACTTGCCGCGATCGGTCCGCACGATCACGTCCGGGTCGTCGCTCTCCCGCAGGAAGACCCACCCGTCTCGTTCGGCGATCTCTATGCAACTGCCGGTGTCCGCCGAGAAGGACGACTTACGCCAGTGAAGTTCCACCGGTTCCCTACCTCAGATCTCGTGTGCCACGTCCCGGACGAAGTCGATGGACTCGTCTGGTTCCAATGCACGTTCACGCATCCGGTCAAGAACGGCACGGTAGTTCACGAGATGGGTGTCGGCGTGCAGGAAGGTGACGCCGGTGGGCACGTCGATCTGCACCATGTCCAGCTGAGGCACGGGACCACACGCGTACAGGGTCGAACTGCCCGCGTTGGCGAAGCCTCCCGCGCTGAACGGCACCACCCGGAGCGTCACGTTGGGCCGCTCGGACTGCTTCAGCAGATGTTCGAGCTGACGCAGCAGCACGCCCCGGTCACCGAACCGCATGCGCAGAGCAGCCTCATGGATCAGGAACTCACAGGGCGGAGGGTCAGAGCGATCGAGCACCTGTGCCCGCCTTACCCGGAAAGCGACATGCCGCTCCAGGTCGGTGGGCGCCATGGCCGGGACGGCTTCCGCGAAGATGCCACGCATGTAGTCGGGGTGCTGAAGCAAGCCAGGCATGTGCATGATCTGAGCCGACCGTAGCGCCGAGGCGTAGTGCTCCATCTCCGCGATGTCCAGCAGCCCGGTGGGCAGTACCTGCCGGTACTCGTCCCACCAGTACGGCCCGCGTTCCCGGGCCATGTCAGCGAGCGCATCGATGTACTTCGCGTCCGGGCAGCGGTAGTTGGCAGCCCATACCCGGACGCGGTCGCTGCTCACCCCGGAGCGGGCCGACTCCGTATTGCTGACCGTCGTCCGGTCGGTGCGATGCAGGGTGGCGGCCTCGTTGATCGTCATGCCGACGCGCTCGCGCATCTTGCGCAGCTCGGCCCCGAGACGGCGCTGCCGTTCGGTGGACGGCTTCCTGACGGGCACGCGATTCTCCTTGCCGTTCCCCGGAGTCCGTGCCGTCGGAGGACTCCCCGTCCTCCAGTATCCCCGCCGCCACGGCGGCCCGAGCCGCCTCCGCCTCGCGGCGAGCCCGTCCGGGACACAGGAACGGGCCGGCCGGCGCGCCTCGGCACGCCGACCGGCCCGTCCGGCATCCCAGGCCCGGGCAGGAGCCCGGACGCGGTCTACAGGAACGAGTTGATCTGGATCGTCTCGTCCCGGCCCGGGCCCACGCCGATCGCGGAGATCGGGGCGCCGGACATCTCCTCCAGCGCCTTGACGTAGTTCTGGGCGTTCTTCGGCAGGTCGGAGAAGGACTTCGCCTTGGAGATGTCCTCGGACCAGCCCGGGAGGGTCTCGTAGACCGGCTTCGCGTGGTGGAAGTCGGTCTGCGAGTAGGGCAGCTCCTCGACCCGCTTGCCGTCGATCTCGTACGCCACGCAGACCGGGATCTCCTCCCAGCCGGTGAGCACGTCCAGCTTGGTGAGGAAGAAGTCGGTCAGGCCGTTCACGCGGGTGGCGTAGCGGGCGATCACGGCGTCGAACCAGCCGCAGCGGCGGTCGCGGCCGGTGGTCACGCCCCGCTCGCCGCCGATGCGGCGCAGCGCCTCGCCGTCCTCGTCGAACAGCTCCGTCGGGAACGGGCCGGCGCCGACGCGGGTCGTGTACGCCTTGAGGATGCCGATGACGCGGCTGATCCGGGTCGGTCCCACGCCCGCGCCGGTGCAGGCGCCGCCCGCGGTCGGGTTGGAGGAGGTGACGAACGGGTACGTGCCGTGGTCGATGTCGAGCAGGGTGCCCTGCCCGCCCTCGAACAGGACGACCTTGTCCTCGTCCAGCGCCTGGTTGATGACCAGGACGGTGTCGGCGACGTACGGCTTGATCTGCTCGGCGTAGCCCAGCAGCTCCTCGACCACCTGGTCCGCGGCGATCGCGCGCCGGTTGTACAGCTTGGTCAGGAGCTGGTTCTTGACGTCGAGGGCCGCCTCGACCTTCTGGGTGAGGATCGACTCGTCGTACAGGTCCTGCACCCGGATGCCGACGCGGTTGATCTTGTCCGCGTAGGTCGGGCCGATGCCGCGGCCGGTGGTGCCGATCTTCCGCTTGCCGAGGAAGCGTTCCGTCACCTTGTCGATGGTGACGTTGTACGGCGTGATGATGTGAGCGTTGCCGCTGATCAGGAGCTTGGACGTGTCGACGCCTCGCTCGTTGAGCCCGCTCAGCTCGGAGAGCAGGACCGACGGGTCGACGACGACGCCGTTGCCGATGACCGGCGTGCAGCCGGGGGACAGGATTCCGGAAGGGAGCAGGTGGAGGGCGTACTTCTGGTCACCCACCACTACCGTGTGGCCGGCGTTGTTGCCGCCCTGGTAGCGAACGACATAGTCCACCGAGCCACCGAGCAGGTCGGTGGCCTTTCCCTTGCCTTCGTCACCCCACTGAGCACCGAGCAGCACAAGTGCGGGCACGCGCGTACACCCCTTCCGGGCGGGGCATGTCCAGGGTCAGGGGCGTACGCGGAGGGTTCCTGCCGCGTGCACCGCGACCGTCGTTGGCCGCTGACCGTCGGACCCGGATGCCCCGGAATAGACGAAGCCCCTGGCGCAATAGCGCAAGGGGCTCTTGCACAAAGATGCTACCCGAGGAAGCGAGGCATGGCCGAGGTGGCGACTTCCGCGACGCCCGATCAGCTGCTGGTGGTCATCGACCCGGTCGCCCGGGAGGCGGACGGCGAGTCCGTCCGGATCGCGAAAGACGTGCTCGGCGCGGGTGCGGCGCGGATGAAGCTGTGCCTGCCGGAGGGTCCGGAGGAGTTCGCGCGGGCGCTGCGGCGGCGGGGCTCGCGGCGGCCGGTGGTCGTCGGTGACGACCGGGCGCTGCTGCGGGCGGTGGCGGTGCTGCACCGGCAGCGGGAGCTGGCGGCGTGCGCCCTGGCGGTGGTGCCGGTGGGGGCGGACCTCGGGCTGGTCCGCTCGCTGGGCGTGCCGGCGGGGGCGGTGGCCGCGGCGCGGGCGGCGCTGGACGGGACCGAGCGGCGGCTGGACCTGCTCGTCGACGACAGCGACGGGGTGGTGCTGGGGGCGGTGGGCATCCCGCCGCTGGACGGGCCGGAGGCGGAGGGGGAACGGGCCCCGAAGGTGCCGGTGCGGTCCTGGGTGCGGACGTGCCGGTCGCTGGTGCGGACGCTGACGGCCGCGCGGCCCGTACGGTCCGCCCGCTCCGTCCCCCTCGCCGGTCCGGGGCCGGCCCGGCTGCGGGTGGAGGTCGACGGGAGGATGCTGGTCGACCTGGACCAGCCGGTGGCCGGGGTGTCGCTGGCGCCGGGGGACGCCGGGCTGGCCGAGGTGGAGGTGCGGCCGGTGTCCGTGGGCGCGGAGGCGTCGCCGCTGACGGCGGCGGGCCGGGCGGTGACCGTGTCGGGGGCGCACTTCCGCTACCGGGCGGACGCGATGGTGTCGGGGCCGGTGCGGACCCGGACGTGGGTGGTGCGGGAGGGGGCGTGGGGGCTGCGGCTGCCGGGCTGAGCGCCGTACGTACATACGTCGTGTGTCGTCCGACGTGCGTCGTGCGTCGTCCGACGTGCGTCGTGCGTCGTGCGTCGTGCGTCGTGCGTCGTGCGTCGTGCGTCGTGCGTCGTGCGTCGTCCGACGTGCGTCGTGTGTCGCACGAGGCGGGGTGGCCGTGCGCCGTCGGCCGTCAGCTCTTTCCGAAGAGCTGCTCGCGGTGGGCGCGCCAGCGGTCCATCATCGCCGTGACCTCGCCCTGGAGGAACTCGAAGAAGGCGAGCGTCTCCGCCAGGCGGCGGCCCGCCGGGCTGTCGGCGCCGAGGCCGGCGATCCCCTCGCGCAGGGCGTCCTCCCAGCGCTTGAGGACGGCCTCGCGGTTGGTGAGGGCCTCGTACCACTGGTCGGCGTGGACCCGGTAGCGCTCCCGGCGTGAGCCGGGCTCCCGCTCCCGGGAGACCATGTGCACCTGCGCCAGGTAGCGCACCGCCCCGGAGACCGCGGCCGGCGAGACCTTCAGCTGCTCGCCCAGGTCGGCGGAGGTGAGCGTGCCGGTGTCGGAGGCGAGCAGCGCCGTGAAGACGCGGGCGGGCATGCGCGGCAGACCGGCCTCGACGAGCTGCGCCGCGAAGTGCTCCACGAACCGCGAGACCGCCTCCGGGTCCCGCTCGCCGCCGCTCCGTCCCGCCGCCGCCTTCACGTCCGCCATGTCTCGATCGTCTCCCCTGCTCGGCCACCGTCCGCCAGTCTAGCCCTGGATTTATACGCTTCCTTAACTTCACAAATTTCTGAAAGAAGCGTACGTTCCGAAGCATGACGAAGGCCATCACCGTCTCCGGACTGCACAAGTCCTTCGGACGGACCCACGCGCTCGACGGCCTGGACCTGGAGGTCGAGTCCGGCGAGGTCCACGGCTTCCTCGGCCCCAACGGCGCCGGCAAGTCCACCGCCATCCGCGTCCTGCTCGGCCTGCTGCGCGCCGACTCCGGCGCCGCGCGGGTGCTGGGCCGCCACCCGTGGCGGGACGCGGTCGAGGTGCACCGCCGGATCGCGTACGTGCCCGGTGACGTGACGCTGTGGCGCAACCTGACCGGCGGCGAGGTCATCGACCTGTACGGCCGTCTGCGCGGCGGGCTCGACCGCGGGCGGCGCGCGGAACTGGTCGACCGCTTCGAGCTCGACCCGACGAAGAAGGGCCGGACGTACTCCAAGGGCAACCGGCAGAAGGTCGCCCTGGTCGCCGCGTTCGCCTCGGACGTCGACCTGCTGATCCTGGACGAGCCGACCAGCGGCCTGGACCCGCTGATGGAGGAGGTCTTCCGGCGCTGCGTGGCCGAGGAACGCGACCGCGGCCGGACGGTGCTGCTGTCCTCCCACATCCTCGGCGAGGTGGAGGAGCTGTGCGACCGGGTGAGCATCGTCCGCAAGGGGCGGACGGTCGAGACCGGCTCGCTCGCCGGCCTGCGGCACCTGACCCGCACCAGCGTCACCGCCGACCTCGCGGGCCCGCCCGACGGGCTGGCGCACCTGCCCGGCGTGCACGGCCTCGACGTACGGGGGCGGCGGGTCCGGTTCCAGGTCGACAGCGACAAGCTCGACGCGGTGCTCAGGTCCCTGGGCGAGACGGGCGTGCGGTCGCTGACGTCGGCGCCGCCGACGCTGGAGGAGCTGTTCCTGCGGCACTACCAGGACCGGAGGGCGGCCCGATGACGGCCGCCGGCACGGCCCTCGCCCCGCGGTCCGGCGGCTCCCGCCCGCTGGCCGGCACCGGCACGCTGCTGCGGTTCGCGCTGCGCCGCGACCGGGTGCCGATCCCGGTGTGGATCGCGGTGAACGCGGTCATGGTCCTCTCCATGCCGGGCACGCTGGAGAGCCTGTACGGCACCCCGGCCGAGCGCGCCGGTCTGCTCCGCCAGATGGAGACCAACCCCTCCCTGCGCGCGATGGTCGGCCCGGTCTTCGGCGACTCCCTCGGCGCGCTGACGGCGTGGCGGGCCGGCGTGTACGCCGGTGCGCTCGCGGCCGTCATGGCGCTGCTGGTCGTCGTACGGCACACCCGGGACGAGGAGGAGAGCGGGCGGCAGGAGCTGGTGGCGTCCGGGACGGTCGGCCGCCGGGCGCCGCTGACGGCGGCGCTGCTGGCGGCGGGCGTCGCGTGCGGGGCGCTGGCGCTGCTGGTGACGGCCGGGCTGGCCGGGCAGGGCCTGGTGGGTGCGGCGGCCCTCGGCCTGGGCATCGCGGGCACCGGGATGGTCTTCGCCACGGCGGCGGCGGTCGCCGCCCAGCTGACCGAGAGCGCGCGGGCGGCGCGGGGCCTGACGGCGGCGGCGCTGGGCGCGGCGTTCGTGCTGCGCGCGGCGGGCGACGCGACCGCCGACGGCGGCTCGTCGGTCCTGACGTGGCTGTCGCCGCTGGGCTGGCTGGAGAACCTGCGGGCGTTCGCGGGCGAGCGGTGGTGGGTGCTGCTGCTGTTCGCGGGGGCGGCGGTGGCGCAGGGCGCGGTGGCGTACGCGCTGGCCGGGCGGCGGGACACCGGCGGGGGCTTCCGGCCGGCCCGGCCGGGACCGGCCGACGGGCGGCTGGGCACGGCGGGCGCGCTGGCGTGGCGGTTGCAGCGGGGCGGTGTGCTCGGCTGGAGCGCCGGGTTCCTCCTGGCCGGGGCCGTCCTCGGCGCGATGACCGAGGGGGCGGCCGAGCTGGCCGGGGACAACCAGCGGACCCGGGAGATCATCGCCCGGATGGGCGGGCAGACCGGGCCGGCGGACGCGTTCGTGTCGGCGATGGTGGGGATGCTCGGGCTGGTCGCGGCCCTGTACGTCGTGGCGTCGGTCCTGCGGCTGCACGGCGAGGAGGTGTCCGGGCGGGCGGAACCGGTGCTGGCGGGGCCCGTGGGGCGGCTGCGGTGGGCCGCCGGGCACCTGGTGGCCGCGTTCGGCGGGGCGGTGCTGATCCTGCTGCTCGCCGGGGCCGGTTTCGCCCTCGGTCACGGCCGGGACCTCGGGCCGGTCCTGGGGGCGTGCCTGGCGCAGGTCCCCGCGGTGTGGGTGGTCGGCTCGCTCGCCATGCTGCTGTACGGGCTCGCGCCCCGGCTCGCGCCGGTGGCGTGGGGCGTGGCGGTCGCGGTGCTGCTGATCGGCTGGGTCGGGCCCGCGCTGGACGTGCCGCAGGCGGTGCTGGACGTGTCCCCGTTCGGGCATCTGCCGAAGCTGCCGGGCGGGGAGATGGCGTGGGGGCCGGTGCTGGTGCTGACCGGGCTGGCGGCGGCGCTGACGGGGGCGGGGCTGGCCGGGCTGCGGCGCCGGGACACGGCCGCGTGAACCCCGTGGCGGAACCGCGGCCGGTGCGGGGGCGTCCTCCCCGGTCATGACGAGAGACGCGATGACCTGCGGCGGATGCCTGCTGTCGGCGGCCGGCGCCACGGCGGCGACGCTGTGGTGGGGAACCTCCGGCCGCACGCAGCGGCACCTCGGCAACGGCTTCGAGGGCGAGGGCACCGACTACGGCGTCCTGCTGACCGAGCTCCCCCTCGTCGTCGTCGCCGGTGCCGTCCTGCCCGCTCTCGCCTGGGGGCTGGTCGCGTACCTGCTGAGCCGGGGGCGGCGCTCAGAGCGTCACCGGTAGCCCCGCCAGCCCCCGGATCACGAAGTTCGGCTTGCGCGTCGGCTCGGCGGCCGGGCGCAGGGCCGGGGCCCGCTCCAGCAGCGCCCGCATCGAGGCCGCCAGTTCGATGCGGGCGAGCGGGGCGCCGATGCAGTAGTGGAGGCCGGCGCTGAAGGAGACGTGGGGGTTGTCGCGGCGGGCCAGGTCCAGGCGGCCGGGGTCGGTGAAGACCGCCGGGTCGTGGTTGGCGGAGCCGAAGAGGAGGGCGAGTTCCGCGCCGCGCGGGACCACCGTGCCGTCGATCTCGATGTCGTCCAGCACCCAGCGTTCGAAGAGCTGGAGCGGGGTGTCGTAGCGCAGCAGCTCCTCGACGGCGGACGGGACGAGGGTGTGGTCGGCGCGCAGGGCCGCCAGTTGCCCCGGGTTGCGGAACAGGGCCCACCAGCCGTTGACCGTGGCGTTCACGGTGGCCTCGTGGCCCGCGTTCAGCAGCAGGACGCAGGTGGAGATCATCTCCTGCTCGGTGAGGCGGTCGTCGTCCTCGTCGTGGGCGGCGATCAGGGCGGAGACCAGGTCGTCGCCGGGCGCCTTGCGGCGGGCGGCGATCAGCTCGCGCAGGTAGCCCGAGAACTCCACCGACGCGCTCACCGCCCTGCGCGCCGCCTCCGGCGGCGGGTTCAGCTCGTACATCCCGCAGATCGCCGCCGACCAGGGCCGCAGCGGGGCCCGGTCGGACTCGGGGATGCCCAGCAGCTCGGCGATCACCGCGACCGGCAGCGGCTCCGCCACGTCTGTCAGCAGATCGCCACCGCCCGCCGCGACCAGGCCGGACACCAGCTCGCCGGCGAGCGCGCGCACGTACGGCACGAGCCGCTCCACCGTGCGCGGGGTGAACGCCTTCGCCACCAGGCGCCGGATGCGGGTGTGGTCCGGCGGCTCCAGGTCGAGCATCCCGTGGTCGTTGAGGGTGTGGAAGGGCTCGTGCTCCGGCGGGGGCGGGGTGCGGCCGAAGTCCTCGTGGGTGAAGCGGTGCAGGTACGTACGGCCCAGGCGGCGGTCCCGCAGCAGCGCCGAGACGTCGGCGTGGTGCGGGACGAGCCACTGGTCCGTCGGCTCGTGGTACAGCACCCGGCCGCGCGCCCGCAGCTCGGCGTAGGCGGGGTACGGGTCGGCGACGAACGCGGGGTCCCACGGGTCGAAGGCTGCCATGGACGGACGTTAACCGGGCGGCCCCGGCCTGGCCAGGGCCCGGCCGGCCGGTCAGCCGGGCGTCACCAGCACCGGTACCGCGCACAGCAGCCCGCGCAGCAGGGCCAGCGGGCCCTCGGAGGTGCCGCTGGCCACGGACCCGGCCCAGAAGGCCACCAGGGCGGCCAGCCCCACCACCGCGTGCGGGGCGTACACCGCGCCGGCCCGCAGCCGGCCGGGAAGCAGGCGGGCCGGCGGCCCGTCGGTGACCGTGCGGGGCAGCGGGCGGTAGGCGAAGGCGTCGTGGAACAGCTCCTGGCGCAGGCCCCGCAGGGCGTCGGCGGCGGCCCGGAACTCGGGGCTGCGCGGCTGGTGCGCGCCGGACCCGCCACCCGGCGGCACGGGTTGCTTCTGCGTCGTCGTCTCGGTCACGTCCGCAACGGTAGGCGGCCGCGGCGGCGCGGTCGTCAGCAGCGAGGGGGGTTCCGCGGGGTCCGTCTCAAGTACTACGTGGTCCCGGGGTGTTCAGTACCCCGACGGCCGCACCAGTCCCGACTCGTACGCGAACACCGCCGCCTGCGTCCGGTCCCGCAGCCCCAGCTTCGCCAGGATGCGGCCCACGTGCGTCTTCACCGTCTGCTCGGCGACGACCAGGTGCTGGGCGATCTCCACGTTCGACAGGCCCCGCGCGATCAGGGCGAGGACTTCCGTCTCCCGCTCGGTCAGGTCGCCGACGCGTTCCTTCAGCGGGGGGCGCGGGCGGTCGTCGCCGAGCCGGGAGAACTCGGCGATCAGACGGCGGGTGATGCCGGGCGCGAGCAGCGCGTCCCCGGCGGCCACCACCCGGACCGCCTCGGCGAGCTGCTCGGCGGAGGCGTCCTTGAGCAGGAAGCCGGAGGCTCCGGCGCGCAGTGCCTCGTAGACGTACTCGTCGAGGTCGAAGGTGGTCAGCACCAGCACCCGGATGCCCGGGGCCTCGCCGGTGATGCGGCGGGTGGCCTCGATGCCGCCGAGCTCGGGCATGCGGATGTCCATCAGCACGACGTCGGGGGCGAGTTCGGCGACCTTGGCGACGGCGTCCAGCCCGTGCACCGCCTGGCCGACCACCTCGATGTCGGGCTGGGTGTTCAGCAGCACGGTGAAGCCCTGCCGGACCATCTGCTGGTCGTCGGCGATCAGCACCCGGATGGGACCGGTGGAGCTGGCGGAGCCGACGGGACTGGTGGGGCTGCTGCTCGTCATGCGGTGCCTTCCTCGCGGGAGTAGCGGGAGTAGCGGGAGCCGGAGGTGGAAGAGCCGTCGGCGTCGGCCGGCAGGAACGCGGAGACCCGGTAGCCGCCGTCCGGCAGCGGACGCGCCGTCAGCGTGCCGCCGAGCATCGCGGCCCGTTCCCGCATGCCGAGCAGCCCGTGGCCCGCGCCCGGTGACGGCGGTGCCGCACGCGTCGGCGGGGTGTTGGTGACCTCCACGCGCAGGCCCTGCGGCGTGTGGTCGACGCGGACCTCGGCGCGTGCGCCGGGCGCGTGCCGCAGGACGTTGCTCAGGGCCTCCTGCACGATCCGGTACGCCGACAGCTCCACGCCGGGCGGCAGCGGGCGGCGCCGGCCGGTGATCGCGGTGGTGACGGTCAGGCCGGCGGCCCGGGTGTTCTCCACCAGCGCGCCGAGCCGGTCCAGGGTGGGCTGCGGGGCGTGCGCCTCGGCGGGACCGGGGCGCGCGGTGCCCGCGGCGTGCCCGGTGCCCGCGGCGTGCCCGGTGTCCTCGGAGCGCAGCACGCCCAGCACGCGGCGCAGCTCGGTCAGCGCCTCCAGCGCGTTGTGCCGGATGCCCGCCAGGTTCTCCTTGAGCTCCTCGGGCGGGTCCTTCACCAGGTGCGGGGCGACCTGGGCCTGGATGGAGATGACGGACATGTGGTGGGCGACCACGTCGTGCAGCTCGCGGGCGATGCGGCTGCGCTCCTCCAGCAGGGTGCGGCGGGCGCGTTCCTCGGCGGTGAGCGTGGTCTGGCGGCCGAGTTCGGCGCGGGCCTCGCGGCGTCCGCGCAGGGCGGCGCCGACCACCACCACGACGGCGGACAGGGACAGGGCGACCAGGCCGGTGGACTGGTAGTCCGGCGCGCCCCACAGCCCCTGGAGGACATAGGTGACCAGTCCGGTCAGGGCGAGCGCCTCGACGGCCACGCGGGCGCGGACCCGCAGGGAGAGCAGCAGCAGCACGAAGAGGTGGGCGATGATTCCGGCCGCGGTCCAGGGCCAGGTGAAGCCGCCCGCCGCTCCGGAGAGCAACCGGTGGTGCACCCCGACCGCCCCCAGCACCGTGGCCGCCGTCGACAGCCACCACCCCGGAACCGGCCGCCGCAGCGCGAGCACCATGGCCCCGCCCTGGCCGAGCGCGACCGGGAAGGCGTACCCGAAGCCCAGTTTCCCGTCGTCCTGGAGCTGCGCCAGGGCACCGCCGAAGACCGCGAACGCGGCCAGGCACACCACGCCGTGCGGCAACCAGCGCAGCCACACGGCCAGAGGAAGCGGATCGGCCCGTACGGTCCACAGGTCGTCCCGCAGTATGCGCAGCCAGCGCGCGACGCGGTCCACGGCCATGCTCCCACTCCCCCTGCCCCTCACCCGGCCCACCCTAGACACGCCGCGTCCCCTCCGTCGCCTCGCTCCGCGACAGGTGATGCCGCCGGACCACGCGCGAGCGGCCACGCCGCCCGCCGCCCCGCTCCGCGCCGCGGAACGCGGACCAGCAGCAGGCCAGGGCGAGGGCGAAGACCGGCAGCCACAGCAGCCGGGCCGCGACCCAGCCGAGGCCGTCGGGCGGGGTGTGCAGGCCGGGCAGGCGGCCGGCGAGGAGACCGAGGGCCGTCGTCGCCATCAGGGCCGTCTGGTGCCAGAGGAAGACCGTCATCGCGGACAGGTTCACCAGCGCCACCGCCGCCCATGCCACCGGCCGCCGCATCGCGCGGCGCAGCCACCCGCGCAGCAGCAGCGCCAGGCCGCACTGCGCGAGGCCGAAGGTGACGGCGGCCAGCGTCGGCGGGTTGAGGTTGGAGACCCCGGCGCCGGGGACGCCGACCATCGACGCCGGATAGCCGGCCCAGGCGACCAGCGCCACGGTGGCCGCCGTACCGCCGAGGAGCAGGAGCAGGCCCGTGCGGCGGCCGTCGAGCTCGCCGCGGGTCCAGGCGGCGCCCAGCGTGTACGGCACCAGCCAGCCCGCGGCCAGGTTCGCCCAGCCGAGCCAGGACGGCGCGCCGAGGCCGAAGCGCAGCAGGTCCACGTGGAGGACGACGGCCAGCGGCCACAGCGGGTGCAGCCGGGCCAGCAGCGGGGTCGCCGCCGTCAGCGCGGCGAACACCAGCAGGAACCACAGCGGGGACAGGGCGAGCTTGACCAGCGTGCGGACGGTGGTGAACTCCGCGCCGGTCAGGAGCAGCAGCACCGCCGTCGCCGTCCACAGGGCGAGGACGGCGGCGACCGGCCGGAACAGCCGGGACAGACGGGCGGCCAGCCAGCCGCCGTAGGAGGTGCCGCGGGCGCGGGCCGACGCGTACCCCCGGGTGGCGACATGGCCGCCGACCAGGAAGAACACGGCGAGGGTCTGGAAGGCCCAGGAGACGGGCGCCAGCCACGGAAGCTGCTGGAGCGGGCTGGCCGCGCGCAGCTCGCGGCCGTCGGCGACCAGCGCCGTCACCAGCCAGTGGCCGAGGACGACGCCGAGGACGGCGGCGGCGCGCAGGGCGTCGACGGCGCGGTCCCGGTCGCGGGGGGTGGCGGCGTCGACGCGGGCCGCGCCCTGCCGCAGGACCTGCCACGCGGCGCCGGCCCGGGTGCGGGTGCGGGTGGTGTCAGTCACGGGTCACCTCCGTACGCTCGCCCAGCACGATCCGGGCGAGGTTGGCCAGGGAGCGGGAGCCGGGGGCGAAGTAGTCGCTGTGCCCGCCGTCGCCGGCGGCGAAGACCCGGGCGCCGAAGGCCGGGGAGACCGGGTCGGTGCCGAAGCCGACGGTGGTGCCGAACAGGCCGGCGCTCACGTGCGGTACGTGCTCCACCCAGTCGCCGGTGCCGCGCGCCGCCCAGACGCGGGCGGGGGTGCGCAGGCCGGCGGCGGTGCCGGCGCCGGTGCCGGGGCTGCCGACGAGGGCGAGGTCGTCGGCGTCCAGGCCGGCTGCGGCCCGGGCGCAGACGACGGAGCCGTAGGAGTGGCACAGCAGGGACAGGTGCGTCCGGGGCCCGGTGAGGGCGCGTACCTGGCGGACGAGGGAGCGGAGCCGGGGCGCCGCTTGCTCTGCGCGGCCGGCCGTGGCGACCGTGGTGCTCACCGTGCCGGGCGTCTCATAGCCGAGCCAGGCCACGACCGCGACGCGGGTGCCCTCGGGGGCCTGCGCCGTGAGCCGGCCGTACAGGGCGAGGGCGGCGGCGCGGAAGCGGCCGTAGGTGTCGAGGCTGGTGTCGGAACCCGGGACCAGGACGGCGACGTGGCCGGCGCGGGCCAGGTCGCCGAGGACCTCGGTCACCAGCCCCGGACCCCGTCCGTCGAAGGCGAGCAGTTGCCGGGAGGAGCCGGCCAGCGAGCGGTCCGCCGCGGCCCGCCGGCGGTCGCCGTGGGCGGCGGCCATCCGGGACGCATCGGCCGCGTTGGCCCGGTGGGCCGCGTACGTCTCGTCCAGCGTGGCCGCCGTGACCGGGGCGGTCGCGGCGGGGGCCGGGGCGGGGGTCCGGGGCTGCGCGGCGGCCGACAGGGGCAGCACCACGGCACCGCCGACGAGCGCGGCGAGGGCGGCGCGACGCCACCTGCCCGCGCCGCGGCGCGCCGCTCCCCGCCTCCGCGACCACGTCCACATGGAATGCCCTCCCCTCCCGGCGCCCGCCCACCGGGCTTGCCAGGAAGGGAAGTTACGGATCGCGAGGCGTCGTCCGCGTCATGCCGGAGAGCCCACGTACGGCATAGCTCTCAGGTATGACGGGTACGACCGGACCACCTGTACGGGTACCGGGAAGGCGGCCTGTGCGAGGTACGAGGACCGGACCGGGCGTGCGGCTCTCTCACCACGCGAGCTGGGCGATCTCCTCCGCCACCACCGCGCACGCGTCCGCCGCCGGGTCGATGAGCGGGAAGTGGCCGACGTCTTCCAGGAGTGTCACGCCCACCACCTCGCCCGCCCTGGCCGCCGCCTCCGCGTACGCCTCGGCGACCGCCTGCGGCACGTCGATGTCCGTACGGCCCTGGACCAGGGTCGTCGCGATGCCGGTGGGCAGCAGCAGCGCCGGGTCGGCGTACGGCCGGTGCCGGGCGAAACCCTCGTCGCCGCCGAGGAGTTCGCGCACCGCCCCGCCGCACACCCCCAGTTCGTCGGCGACCGCGAGGTCGGCGATCGGGGCGAGGGCGACCACGCCGCGCAGGGGCGGCGGCCCGTCGGTGCGCCAGGGGGCGTCGGCGGGCAGGACGTGCCGGGCCGCCGCCCACAGGGCGAGGTGGGCGCCGGCGGAGTGGCCGGTGAGCACGGTGCGGCCCGCGTCGGCCTGCGGCAGGCACCGGCGGACGAGTCCGGGCAGCGCGTCGAGCGCGGCGGCCACGTCGTCGAAGGTGTCGGGCCAGCGCCCCGCGACCCGGCCGTCCCCGCCCGCGTCCGCCGCTCCCCGCCGGTACTCCACGCTCGCCACGGCGAAGCCCCGGCGGGCCAGGAAGGCGGCGAACGGGCTGACGTGGCGGCGGTCGTACGGGGCCCGCCAGGCGCCGCCGTGCAGGACCGCCACCACGGGGGCCGGGCCGCCGGGGCCCGCCGTGCCGCGCGGGGCGTAGAAGTCGATCACCTGGTCGGGGTGGTCGCCGTAGGCGGCGGTGGCGTCGGGGGCGACCGCCGGGTGCGAGAGGGCCGACTTCTCCTCCGCGGCGGCGCGGGCCGCCCCTTCACCGGCGGCGGGGGCGGCGGCGGTCTCCGGTGCTGCGACGTCCGGCATGCTTCAACCTCTCGGGGACGAAACGGTGTTGGCGGACCAGGAGGGTAGGAATTCGGCCGTTGGCGGGACGGTACCAGGCCGGTGACGTGCACGGACACGGGGTTGTCACGCAGGGTGAGGGCTAAACGGCCCTGTCGTCTCGTTACGCTGACGAGGTAGCCGCAGGGGTGCCCGCGAGGGTGCCCCGGCCCGTGTGGAGGAGGCCGAGATGCCCGCCGAACCCGGCACCGTACGTCCCGGAGGGCGTACCGCCCGTGTCCGTGCCGCCGTGCTGCGCGCGGCCGGGGACGTGCTGGCCGAGCAGGGCTTCGACCGGCTCGACCTCGCCGACATCGCGCGGCGCGCCGAGGTGGGCAAGACGACCGTGTACCGGCGCTGGGGCTCGGTGACCGCCCTGGTGGCCGACCTCCTCGCCGACATGGCCGAGCAGTCGCTGCCCCGCACCGAGACCGGCTCCGTGCTCGGCGACCTGAAGGCCAACGCGGACCTGGTGCGGCGGACCCTGGCCGACCCCCGCCAGGGCGCCCTGTTCCGCGCGGTCATCGCCGCCGCCACGTGCGACGAACGGACGGCACGGGCGCTGCGGCGGTTCTACGAGATGCGGGTCGCCGAGTGGGCGCCCTGCGTCGAACAGGGCGTGGCGCGCGGGGAGCTGCCCGCGGGGACGGACGCGGCGATGGTGGTCCGCGCGGTGTCCGCGCCGCTGTACTACACGCTGCTGACCACCGGCGAGCCCCCGGACCCGGCCGCCGCGGACCGCGCGGCCCGCGCCGCGTTCGCCGCCGCGGTGGCCGGGGTGTACACCACCGGGGACGCCCCGGCACCGGACACCGCCGGGAACGTCCCGGTACCGGACGCCACCGGGAACGCCCCGGCGCCGGACACCACCGGGGCACCTCCTCGGTGACCCCGGGCATCCTCGGTGACCCCGGGCATCCTCGATAACCCCGGGCGTCCTCGGCGACCCCGGGCACCCGCGGTGAGCCGAGGCACCCTCGGCACCCCCGGGCGCGGGGAGGGAACGACGGCCCTACCCGAGCCCCTCCTCCAGCACCTCCCCCAGCACCCGCGCCGCCCGCTCCACGTCCGCGAAGCCGACGTACAGCGGCGTGAAACCGAAGCGCAGCACGTCCGGGGCGCGGAAGTCCCCGACCACGCCCCGCGCGATCAGCCGCTTCATGACCTCGTCCGCGGCGTCACAGCGCAGCGCGACCTGGCTGCCGCGCTCGGCGTGCGCCACCGGCGTCAGGTTCTCCACCCGCCCCTCGGGGACGTACTCCCCGACACACCGCAGGAAGAAGTCCGTCAGCGCCAGCGACTTGGCCCGCACCGCCTCGATCGACACCCCGTCCCACACCTCCAGCGCCGCCTCCAGGGCGAGCAGGGAGAGGATGTCCGGCGTGCCGACGCGCCCGCGCGCCGCACCGGCGGCCGGGGCGTACGCGGACGCCATCCCGAACGGCTCGGCGTGCGAGTTCCAGCCGGGCAGCGGCGAGTCGAAACGCGGCTGGAGCTCGCGGCGCACGTACAGGTAGGCGGGCGAACCGGGGCCGCCGTTGAGGTACTTGTAGGTGCAGCCGACGGCCAGGTCCACGCCGTGCTCGTCCAGGCCGACCGGCAGCGCGCCCGCGCTGTGGCACAGGTCCCACACCACGTACGCCCCCGCCGCGTGCACGGCGGCCGTGAGGCCGGGCAGGTCGTGCAGCCGGCCGGTGCGGTAGTCGACGTGGTTGAGCAGCACGGCGGCGGTGCGCTCGCCGAGCGCCGCCGGGACCTCGGCCGGCGTCACGGGCCGCAGCGCGCAGCCCGTCATCCGGGCCGCGGACCCGGCGATGTACCCGTCCGTGGGAAAGGTGGTCGCGTCGACGAGGATCTCGTCCCGCCGACCGGGGCGGCCCTCGGCCATCCGCACCGCCGCAACGACCGCCTTGAAGACGTTGACGCTGGTGGAGTCGCCGACGACGACCTGCCCGGGGGCCGCCCCGATCAGCGGGGCGATCCGGTCGCCGGTCCGCTCGGGCGCGGTCCACCAGCCGCTCTCCTCCCAGGACCGGATGCGCAGCTCGCCCCACTGCCGCCGGACGACGTCCTCGACGCGGCCGGGGACGTGCGCGGGCAGCGCGCCCAGCGAGTTGCCGTCCAGGTAGACCACGTCGTCCAGGACGAACCGGTCCCGCGTCCCGGCCAGCGGGTCCGCCGCGTCCAGTTCCTGCGCGGTGCTCATCAGTTCAGACATACGACCGCGCCGTCCACAGCTCGGGGAACACGTTCTTGCGGGCCCGCTTCTCCAGCCAGGCCACCCCGGCCGAGCCGCCCGTACCGGTCTTGGCGCCCATCGCGCGGCGGGTGGCGACCAGGTGGTCGTTGCGCCAGCGCCACACCAGCTCGGCGACGTCGGTCAGCGCCTCGCCGAGCCGGGCCAGCTCGCCGTTCTGGTCGCCCGCGTACACGGCCGCCCAGGCCGCCTCCACCTCGGGCGACGCCTCGTAGGGCCGGGTCACGTCACGGCGAAGCACGGTGTCCGGGATGGCGTACCCGCGCCGCGCCAGCAGCCGCACCACCTCGTCGTACAGGCTCGGCTCGTGCAGCGCCTTCTCCAGCTCGGCGTGGACGCGCGGCGCGCCGCGGTGCGGGACCAGCATGGACGCGGACTTCTCGCCGAGCAGGAACTCCATCCGCCGGTACATCGCGGACTGGAAGCCGGAGCCCTCGCCGAGGGCTCCCCGGTAGGAGTTGAACTGGGCCGGGGTGAGCCCGGCCAGCGGGGTCCAGGAGGCGTTGAGCGCCTCCAGTTCCCGCACCGAACGCTTCAGCGCGTCCCGTGCCACGTCGGTCCGGTCCTCGCGCAGCGCGCGGGCCGCGGTCTCCCACTCGTGGACGATGACGGTGAACCACAGCTCCATGACCTGGGTCGTGACCAGGAAGACCATCTCTCCGGGATCGTCGGAGAGGGGGTGCTGGAGGTGGGTGAGCACGTCCGCCTTGACGTAGTCCTCGTACGGCGTGCTGCCCTCGAAGTCGAGATTCGGGGCGTCGTGGGACATTTCTGTCTCCTGATGGCACTTCGGGTAGCGGTCCGCCCTGCCGTTACCGGCACGGGGCCCCGGTCCCCACCTGGCATCCTCCGCAATCGTCCCAGGGAACCGCAAGGCCCGCCTGTCGCCAGACGGGCCCCAGGGTCTTCAGGTCTTCGCGTGCCTTCGCGTGCCTTCGCCTGCGGTCAGCCGAGCACCTCGGCCGCCGTCTGCGACGAATCCCGCAGGAACTGGGAGCAGCGCTCGTACTCCTCCTTCTCGCCGATCGCCTGCGCGGCGCGGGCGAGGGCGTGCAGGGCGCGCAGGAAGCCGCGGTTCGGCTCGTGCTCCCAGGGCACCGGGCCGTGGCCCTTCCAGCCGTTGCGGCGCAGCGCGTCCAGGCCCCGGTGGTAGCCGGTACGGGCGTAGGCGTACGACTCCACGACGCTGCCCCGCTCGAAGGCGTCGTCGGCCAGCTGGGCCCACGCGAGCGAGGAGGTGGGGTGCTGCGCGGCGACGTCGGCGGGTGCCGTGCCGTTCGCCAGCAGCTCGCGCGGCTCGGGGTCGTCGGGGAGGTGGGTCGGGGGCGGTCCCCCGAGGAGGTTCTCGTGAATGGCCATGGGGACCAGTATCCCCACCACGCACGGCGCCCGGCCGTCCCACCCACGGGACGGCCGGGCGTCGCGGCGCGTACGGCGGAAACCGTTACTTGATCTTCGTACCGGCCGAGCGCAGGCTCTGGCAGGCCTCGACGACGCGCTGGGCCATGCCGGCCTCGGCGAGCTTGCCCCAGGTGCGCGGGTCGTAGGTCTTCTTCGCGCCGACCTCGCCGTCGACCTTCAGGACGCCGTCGTAGTTCTTGAACATGTGGTCGACGACCGGACGCGTGAAGGCGTACTGGGTGTCGGTGTCGATGTTCATCTTGACCACGCCGTTCTCCAGCGCGGTGCGGATCTCCTCCACCGTGGAGCCGGAGCCGCCGTGGAAGACGAAGTCGAACGGCTTGCTGTCGGCCGGGCGGCCGAACTTGGCGGCGACGCCGTCGTTGAGCTGCTTCAGCAGCTCGGGGCGGAGCACGACGTTGCCCGGCTTGTACACGCCGTGGACGTTGCCGAAGGACGCGGCCAGCAGGTAGCGGCCCTTCTCGCCCAGGCCCAGGGCCTCGGCGGTGCGGACGGCGTCCTCGACGGTGGTGTACAGGGAGTCGTTGATCTCGTGGGAGACGCCGTCCTCCTCGCCGCCGGTCGGGGTGATCTCGACCTCGAGGATGATCTTGGCGGCGGCGGCGCGGGGCAGCAGCTCCTGCGCGATGGCCAGGTTGTCGGCGAGGGTCTCGGCGGAGCCGTCCCACATGTGCGACTGGAACAGCGGGTTGCGGCCGGCCTTGACGCGCTCCTCGGAGACCGCCAGCAGCGGGCGGACGTAGCCGTCCAGCTTGTCCTTGGGGCAGTGGTCCGTGTGCAGGGCGATGTTGACGTCGTACTTCTCGGCGACGATGTGCGCGAACTCGGCCAGGGCGACCGCGCCGGTCACCATGTCCTTGTTGTGCTGGCCGCCCAGGAACTCGGCGCCGCCGGTCGAGATCTGGACGATGCCGTCGCTCTCCGCCTCCGCGAAACCGCGCAGGGCCGCGTGCAGGGTCTGGGAGGAGGTCACGTTGATGGCCGGGTAGGCGAACTTGCCTGCCTTCGCCCGGTCCAGCATCTCGTTGTAGACCTCGGGAGTTGCGATGGGCATTGTCCGCTCCTTGTATGTGCGGGTGGGCTGTGTCGTGCGTGCTTACGGCCCTGACCTAGACCATGGGGCACCTTGGGGGCGACGTCATCGTCGGCCCCATCTTCCCAGACGAACCGGGATACTCCGAGTGGACCTCGGCGGGGTCCTCGGCGGCGTGCCTCGGCGGGGTCCCGGGCGGGCCCTCAGTCCAGGCCCAGCTCGTCCTTGGAGTAGGCGTACAGGTACGGGACGCCCGCACCCTCCTGGATCTTCTCGGCGGCGCCGGTCGCCCGGTCGACGATCGTGGCGACGGCCACCACCTCGGCGCCGGCCTCGCGCACCGCCTCGACGGCGGTCAGCGGGGAGCCGCCGGTGGTGGAGGTGTCCTCGACGACCAGGACGCGGCGGCCGGCGATGTCCGGGCCCTCGACGCGGCGCTGGAGGCCGTGGGCCTTGGCGGCCTTGCGGACGACGAACGCGTCCAGCCTGCGCCCGCGGGCGGCGGCGGCGTGCAGCATCGCGGCGGCGACCGGGTCGGCGCCCATGGTGAGCCCGCCCACCGCGTCGAACTCCAGGCCCTCGGTCAGGTCCAGCAGCACCTGGCCGACCAGCGGCGCGGCCTCGCCGTCGAGGGTGATGCGGCGCAGGTCGACGTAGTAGTCGGCCTCCAGCCCCGAGGAGAGGGTCACCTTGCCGTGCACCACGGCCTTGTCCTTGATCTGCTGCAGCAGCGCGCCGCGTACGTCCGTCATACCGGCCAGCTTAAAGCCGCCGCCAGCTCCAGGTCGTCGTGGCCTCCAGCGGCTGGAGGGGCGTGACCAGGCGCGGCGCGGTGTTCAGCCCGTTGGGCGGGCCGGTCTGCGGCTCCACGCACACGGCGGCCTCCTGCTCGTCGTAGACCACCACCCACTCCTCGGGGCTGGTCACCTTCAGCTCCAGCCGTCCGGGCCAGGTGAGGGTCACGTCGACGCCGCCGGGCATGCCGAAGCAGTCGTCCCAGGGGCCGGGCTCCGGGTCGATCCGCCGGCCGGTGGGCAGGTGGTCGTCGCCGCGCTCCTCCTGCCAGGCGGGCGCGAAGTCGATGGTCACGCCCTCGCCGCCGCCGAGGGTGCGGTTGAACCAGGGGTGCCAGCCGATCTGCGCGGGGAACGACGACTCGTACGTCTCCACCGCCATCGTCAGCGTCAGGGAGTCCTCGGCGAGCGCGACCACCTGGGTGACGCGGCCGGGGTAGGGCCAGGGGCCGGTCAGGTCGTAGGTGAGGACGGCCTCGTTCTCCGAGGTGCGGGCGGTGTGCCAGGCGGCGTCGCGGGCGGTGCCGTGGATGGCGTGCGGCGGGGAGTTCAGCGGCATCTGGTGGACGACGGCTCCGTCGCGGAAGCGGCCCTCGCGGATCCGGCCGCACCAGGGGACCATCGGGAAGCAGCCGTAGCGGTCGCCCTGGCGGAGCAGTTCCGTGCCGCCGACGCGGAGTCCGCCGATCCGGCCGCCGTTGCCCGGCAGCACGGTCGCCTCCGCGTCGCCCGCGGTCAGCGTGATGGGTTCGTTGCTCACGCCACGACCCTACTGGGGTGATCGGCACCGCCTCATCCGGTGCGCCACGTCCGGCGGCGCCCGCACCCGGTGACGTCCGTCCTCGGTGACGTCCGTCCTCGGCGGCATCCACGCTCAGCGGCGCCCGCGCTCGGTGACGTCCACGCCCGGCGGCGTCTGCGCTCAGCGGCGTCTGCGCTCGGTGACGTCCACGTCCGGCGGCGCCCACGCTCGGTGACGTCCGTCCTCGGCGGCATCCGTGCTCGGCGGCATCCACGCTCAGCGGCATCCACGCTCAGCGGCGCCCACGCTCGGTGACGTCCACGCCCGGCGGCACCCGCACCCGGTGACGTCCACGCCCGGCGGCACCCACGCCCGGCGGCATCCACGCTCAGCGGCGCCCACGCCCGGTGACGTCCACGCCCGGCGGCACCCACGCCCGGCGGCGTCTGCGCTCAGCGGCGTCTGCGCAGCGCGCGGCCCACCACGATCGCCGATGCCAGCACCAGCGCCGCCGCCGGGGCCGCCCAGCGCAGGGAGGTGGACCGTACGGTCGTCCGGGGGGCGGGCACGGGGGCGTACCGGCCGCGCGGCGGGGCGTGGTCCACCTCCTCGGCGCTGCGCCCGATCATCGTGCGGCGGGCGTGCGCGGCCTCGGCGGGCGGTTCGGCCGGGACCGTGAGGTCCTCGGCGGCGTCCGAGGCGTCGACGCCCTCGTCGGCGGTGGTGGGGTCGAGGGAGGGAGGGGGGACCTCGGTGTCGAAGACGGACGGGGTGTCCGGGGACGCGGCGCCGGCGGACCCGGGCGGGACCGGCGCGTCGTCCGCGTCCGGGGCGGCGTCGAAGTCGCCGTCGGCCGCCGGTTCGAAGTCCTCGGTGGCCAGGGCCTCGACGGTCCCGGGGGGCTGCCGCGCGGCGTGGCCCAGGTTCTCCGCGAAACGGTTCAGCAGCCGGGTCGCGGCCGAGGCGACCGCCTCCGCCGGCAGGTCCGCGACGCGTCCGTCCGCCGTGGCCGTCCCGGCGAAGGCGAGGGTGGAGCCGCCGTCGGCGTCCGTCACGCGCAGCGTCAGCGCGAGCCGGACCGTGCCGGTGCCGCGCGCCTCGGTGGCGTCGGCCTCGACGGCGTACGCGCCCTCGTCCCGCCGGGTCAGGCGCGCCGTGCCGCGGTAGGTGATGGTGTGGCCGCCGACGCGCACCCTCAGCCGCCCGGCGACGGGCTCGGCGTCGGCGTCCTGCTGGAGGCCGGGAACCGCGCGGGCGACCTGCTCGGGGTCGGCCAGCACCTCCCTGAGCCGCTCCGCCGGAACCGGAACGAACACCTCATGCTCCATGTCGACGGAGCCTACCCAGCCCGGGCCGGACCCACCCCCCGTCGGCGCGAAGTCGTCCGGCTCCCGGAGGAGGGCCCTCCCTTCCCGCGGGGGACACGGCCCGGGCGGACGTTCAGTACCTCGGGTGCACCAGCGTCGACGGGGGCAGGCCCCGGACGCGGGTGCGGGACGCGGCCCGGGCGTCCGCGGTCAGGGACGCCTGGGTGAGGGTGCGCGGGCGCGGGGCGCGGGGGTCCAGGCGCAGGGCGGGGGGCGTGCGGGCGGCCAGGACGAACCCCCGGTCACGGGGGGTGCGGGAGGTTCCGGCCGCGTCCCCCGTGCCGTGGCCGGCCGTGCGGTAGGGCGCGGTGCGCAGGCCGGCGGCGCGCAGCGTCGCCTCGACCGTCCAGAACACCCGGGGGCGGGAGACGGTGGACCCGGCGTGCACCACGAGCCGCCCGCCGGGCGCCAGGGCGCGCCGGGCCAGGCCGTAGAACTCCTGGGAGTACAGCCGGGTGGCGGCCGTGACGCCCGGGTCGGGCAGGTCCGAGATCACCACGTCGTAGGCGGCCTGTTCCGCGCGGCGCAGCCGCTCGAAGACGTCCCCCGTGGTCAGGCGCAGCCTCGGGTCCCCGTAGGCGTGCTCGTTCAGCGCCGACAGGGCGGGGTCCCGCCGCGCCAGCCGGGCGACCTCGGGGTCGCGTTCGACGACGTCGACCCGGCGGACGTCCGGGTACCGCAGCACCTCGCGGGCGGCGAGGCCGTCACCGCCCCCGAGGATCAGCACGCGCGCGTGCGGGCCGGTCATCGCCGGGTGGACCAGTGCCTCGTGGTGACGGCGCTCGTCCCGGCCACTGGTCCGCAGCCGGCCGTCGAGGAACAGCTCCAGCGTGCGGCCGTCGGCGGAGCCGGTGAGAACCACCTCCTGCACCCCGGTCCGCAGGGCCACGCGGACATCGGCGCCGTACACCGCGTGCCGGGCGGCCCGTTCGAAGTCGTCGGCGAGGACGGCGGTCACGGCCAGCACGGCCAGCACGGCGGCGCCCGCGGCGGGCAGCAGCCGGCGGGCGCGGCGCGAGAGGTCCCGCCGGAACAGGCCGAGGACCAGGGCGGTGCCGACGACGGTGTTGACGGCACCGGTGAGCAGCGCGCCGGTGAGCTGGCCGAAGAACGGCAGCAGCAGGAAGGGGAAGGCCAGGCCCCCGGCCAGGGCGCCGACGTAGTCCGCCGCGAACAGGTCGGCCACCGCGCCGCCCGCGTCCTGGCGGCGGACGCGCTGGATCAGCTCCATCAGCAGCGGCACCTCGGCGCCGATCAGCAGGCCGATGACGAGCGAGAAGACGGCCAGGAGGCAGCGGGGGCCGTCGGCCGCCACGCCGCCCCGGTCGCCGGTCCAGGCGAAGGCGGCGTACAGGGCCATGGCGCTGCTTCCGCCGACGAGGGCGAGCAGGGTCTCGACGGCGCCGAAGCCCGCCGCCGCGTACCGGCGCAGCCGCTTGGCGGCGAGCGAGCCGACGCCCATCGCGAAGACCATGACGGACAGGACGACGGACGTCTGGGTGACCGAGTCGCCGGTCAGGTACGCGGCGGTGGCGAGGAGTTCGAGTTCGTACACCAGGCCGCAGGCCGCGCAGACGAAGACGCCCGCGAGGACCAGGAACCGTCCGGTGCCTTCCCGGACCGGCAGCGGCACGGAGGGCGCCGCCGTGCCGCCGGAGCCACCCCGGTGCGGTGGAGAGCCGGGCGGGGCGGGCGCGTGCGGTTCGATCACGCTGTGACGTTACGTCACTTCACTGACACACTTCGTCACCCACACGTGTGAAAACGGTGTTCGAGGAAGCCAAGCAGGTTTGAAACCCGGACGGCGCGAAAGGACCGCGCCTCACACCCCGGACGGCGCGAAAGGACCGCGCCTCACACCCCGGACGGGCTGAGCGGCTCCGTCCGCGCCCGTACGCCCACCCGGGTCCGGGTCGCCACCAGCTGGCCGTCCTGCGGGTAGGCGTGCCAGGTCCGCCAGTGCACCTGGCCCTCGTGACGCTGGGCCAGCAGCGCGGTGAAGGCGTTCGGGTTGCCGGGGAAGACACCGGCGAGGCCGTGCGGATGGTCGGAGACCAGGGCCAGCAACTCCTGGGCGCGGCCTGCGAACGGCCCCGGCGGGAGCTTCTCCACGCGGGCCGCGAACTCGTACTCCCAGTCGCCCACCCGCTTGGCGACGCCCAGCGGCAGGGGCGTGCTGCTGCCCGGGATGCACGCCACCGTCTCCGAACAGCTTCCCCGCTCCTCCTCCAGGAGCACCTGGTGGGAGGCGCCGAGAAGCCTCAACTGCATTTTCGCTCCCCTCAGTTCGAGGTCGAGCGTGGCCAGCGCGGGGAGCGGTTCACGCCCCAGGGCCCAGGCGAGGTCGGCCGCACGCGTGTCGGTGTAGGCGGTGTTCAGGGTCGTGAGCATGGATCGGCTCCGCAAGCACACAAGGAGAGGACGGTGTGGGTCCTGCGCCCCCCGTTCGCGCCGGGGGGTGTGGGCCCGTCAGCCCGTCGGCCGGCCAGGAGGGTCCGCAGGGTGCCCGAGGGGCTGCGAGGTGTCTGAGACAGAACCACGTACCGGGGCGCCGCCACAGCGTTTTTACCCAACTTCGTAGTACTTTCATCCCTCCGGGGGCCCCGAAGCGCAACTGTTCAACCAGGGCGTACGCCTGTGCGCTCCGTGTGCGCCGGGCGCCCGAACGCCCGCCGGGAGCGGTACCCGGCGGGCGTTCGGGCGCGGCGGCACGGGACCGTGGGGCTCACCCCCGAAGCGGTCCCGTGGTGGGGATGCGGCTCCCCCGCGGAGCTCGGCTGCCCCGTGTCAGCTGCCTCCGCCGCATCCGCCGCCTCCGCAGGACGAGCCCCCGCCGCCGCAGGACGAGCCGCCGCCCCCGCAGGAGTGGCCCCCCGACGAGCCGCTGTCGGACGACCCGGACGAGTCCCCGCCGTCCACGGTGACCCACCAGCTGGTGTCGACGCCGCCCGAGCCGCCGCTCTCGCTCCGCCGGCGGCGCCCCGCGCCGCCGGCCGGGCGCACCGTGCTCCGGCTGCCGCTGCGGGCGGCCGCGACCGCTCCGAACACCACGACGACGACCACTGCCAGGATGATGCCGACGACCATGGCGTCACCCTCCTTCCGATTCCCCCGGACGTTGCCGAAAGTTCCCCCGAAGCAGCCCCCGTTGGTTGCCTCGCTCGTTGCGTGACCGGGAGATGCCCCCGCCCGGCGCGCCCCAAAGCAGAGTTGAGGAACTCCAGAGCTTCGGCGCAGGATGGCCGGCATGACCTCCAGCGCACGCCCCCTCCTCAACCGCCGGCTCGCCGAGTTCGGGACGACGATCTTCGCCGAGATGTCCGCGCTGGCCGTGCGGACCGGCGCGATCAACCTGGGCCAGGGCTTCCCCGACACGGACGGCCCCGAGGAGGTCAGGGAGGCGGCGGTGCGGGCGCTGCGCGACGGGCGCGGCAACCAGTACCCGCCGGGCCCGGGCGTCCCCGAGCTGCGCGCCGCGATCGCCGCGCACCAGGAGCGGTGGTACGGCCTGTCGTACGACCCCGACACCGAGGTCCTGGTCACCGCTGGCGCCACGGAGGCGATCGCCGCGGCCCTGCTGGCGCTGGTGGAGCCCGGCGACGAGGTGATCGCGCTGGAGCCGTACTACGACTCGTACGCGGCCTGTGTCGCCATGGCGGGCGGCACCCGGGTCCCGGTCACCCTGCGCCCGCGCGAGGGCGCCTTCCGCCTCGACCTGGACGAGCTGCGCGACGCCGTCACCGACCGCACCCGCCTGCTGCTGGTCAACACCCCGCACAACCCCACCGGCACCGTCCTCACCCGCGCGGAGCTCGCGGCCGTCGCCGAGCTGGCCGTGGAGCGGGACCTGCTGGTGGTGACGGACGAGGTGTACGAGCACCTGGTCTTCGACGGCGCCGAGCACGTGCCGCTGGCGTCCTTCCCCGGGATGCGCGAGCGCACGGTCACCATCTCGTCGAGCGGCAAGACGTTCTCGTTCACCGGCTGGAAGGTCGGCTGGATCACCGCCGCGCCCGCCCTGGTCACGGCGGTCCGCTCGGCCAAGCAGTACCTGACGTACGTGTCGGCGGGCCCCTTCCAGTACGCGGTCGCCGAGGCGCTCGCGCTGCCCGGCTCCTACTTCACCGGCTTCCGGGACGACCTGCGGGCCAAGCGGGACCTGCTCGCGGCGGGCCTGGCGGAGGCCGGCTTCGGGGTCTTCCGCCCGGCCGGCACCTACTTCGTCACCACCGACATCCGCCCCCTCGGCTTCGACGACGGCTTCGCCTTCTGCCGCACCCTGCCCGAACGCGCCGGCGTGGTCGCCGTCCCCAACGCGGTCTTCTACGACCACCGGGAGGAGGGCGCCCCCTTCGTACGGTTCGCGTTCTGCAAGCGGGCCGATAAGTTGCGCGAGGCCATCGGCAGGCTGTCCGACATGCAGCAACAGATGTGACAGCGAAGGGCCCCGGCCATGCGCCACGGGGAAGACGCACAGACGGGGCGGTCAGAGGACGTGCCGCCGGTCAGCGAGTGGTGTGCACCAGGGCCGACTGGGCGCGCAGCTCGGCCAGCCGCCGCTGGTACAGGGGGCCGGCAGCGTGAGCGCCCCTGGCCTCGCTGGGAGTGGCCTGTTCGATCAGGTGATGGGACACGGCCTTGAGGTGAGCGGCCCACGCGATCACGTGCTGCTGAGCCGTCCGCCCGCATTCCTGCGGTTCACCGGGGAGGCACAGCGGCAGTTCCGGTCCCAGCTTGTTCGCCGCGTGCCGGACGTACCGCGCGATGGTCAGCCATTCATCCTCGGTTCGCTGAATGACGTTGTTGTTGCTCTCCCACCCCCACGGGCCGAAGTCGTCCCCGTGATCGTCCATGTGTGCGCTCCCTGGTGATCTCAGCGGATTAGGCCGGTTGGCCGATCGTAGCGGCGCTGTCGGCCTCCTTGGGGTCACAGTGCCCAACCGAGGGAACACACGGGCCGCACGGGCCACACATGGGCAGGAATTGCGGAGGCGTGCACGACTGGACCCCATCACCGAGAACGGCGCGAATATCGGCCAACACCTCCCCCATTCGCAGCCCGCCCCAGATTTCGGAGACCGGGGATTCCTGCACGTTCCCGATCTTGAGGAATCGGCCAAGCACACACGGCCACACGTCGCCGGTCGGGCCGATGGCGCATTTCTCATGCGCGCAGTGCCCGCACAGATCAGCGATGGTCGGTGCGGCCCCCTTGCTCGCCCGCCCGAATGCCCTCGTACGGTCCCCGCCGACCTGTTCCACACCGAGGGACAGAAGATCCTGCGCCGCCTCGCTTACTCGCTGCTCCGGCCGGACGGCGACGACCCCGCCCCGCAGCGGAATACCGAGAGACAGTGCCTTTTCGATGTTGGCGCGGGTGCGCTTGTGGGAGCCGCGCAGCTTGGTCACGGCGTCGTGCTCCTCCGCGCTGTCGGAGTAGTACGACGTAGCGAGTTTCACCCCGCATTCGCGGAACACGTCCCACAGTTCGGCCTTGATGTGGGTCATGTTCGAGAAGACCTCAACGGACAGGCCGGACGCGTGCGCGTGCCGAATCAGCGAGGGAAGGTACGGGAACAGGGTCGGCTCCCCGCCGATGAACTGAACGTCCAGCGTGCCCATTTCGGCGAGTTCCGAAATGACGCGCACCCAATCCCTCACGGTCGTGGTGCCGTGGTTCCCCTGCGGCGACGAGCCCGCGTAGCAGTGATCACAGTTTTCGTTGCACAGTCCGGTGATCTCCAACCACGCGAATCTCAACGGGTTTTCAGCAAGGTTCATCCCGCATCACCTTTCAGGTTGCAGGTAGCGCGCGGCATCACGCCCGGCACCGGGTCGCTCCGTCCGCCGCGCTCGGTCCACCAGCCGTCTGGAGAGGCGTTGCACGGCCCCGCAGGGTCGTCTGGCAGGCTGAGCTCAAGGGTGGGGAGGGCGCCCGCGCGGGCACTCAGATGCTTTGCCGGGGCCGTCACGTCCCGCCCCCGGACCAGCACTCGACATGCACGTACAGGCGACCGTTGGATTCCTCACCGGATGGCTGCACTCGTCGGACGAGTTCCAGCTTGCCGAACAGCTTGTGACACCTGCGGCACTTCTCGCCCTCGGGCGCGTACGTCGTGTACTCGGCGCGCTGCGCGTTGGTATCGGCGTCCGCCCGTCGGCGAGCTTCACGGAGTCCGGCTGTAGCTTTGGGCACTGTCGTCAACCTCCACGGGGTTGATGGCCACGCCCCCGGACGTTCACCGCGTCGCGGGGGTCCTTCCTGCATCAGTCCATGCTTGGACTCCCAGCAATAACGCGGGAGTTGACGAGGGTTGACTACTCTGGAAGCACCACCGGTCAACCCCCAGAGGTTCACGATGCGTGATGAATTCGCCGCTCTTGCCCGCCGGGCGCTGCGTGATGCCGGATATTCGATGAAAGCCGCAGCACGAGAAACGCACTATGACCCGGCGTATTTGTCGCGCGTACTGAACGGAAAACAGCGACCGTCGAAAGCACTCGCCCTCGCGCTGGATTCCCTCACTGGTTCCGGTGGCGCATTGGCGGCAACGGTTCTGGATGACGACGACGCGGCGCGGGTTGCCCGCAGCACGGAAAACCCCTCTCGCCTTGACAGGGGAACCGTTGACGCTCTCGCCGGCGTACTGGCCGCTTACCGGCGACTGGACGACACGGCACAGCCGCGCACCATCATTCCGGCGACCATGGTGCAAATGAAAGAACTCACCCGAGTACTCAAAGAGGCGAGGGGGCCGCACAGGGACCGGCTAGCCGACGTAGCGTCGGAGTGGATCCAATTCACAGGATGGCTATTCGCGCAAACGCGTGAATTCGGGGAAGCGGTACCGTTGCTCAACGAAGCTGTGGAACTTGCCGACGAAACCAGGAACGGAACTCTTGCCGCGCAGGCACTGAACTTCAAAGGTTACATTGCGCGGCAGCAGGGGCGGCCCCAAGGGATTGCCCGCTGGTTCGGTGCGGCAGCGAATACCCCCGGCGCGCACCCGGCACAGCGGATCGGAGACTACCTGCAGGCGGCGGGCGGGCTCGCTGAAATGGGAGAGCGAGATGCAGCGCTGCGCATGGTGGACGACGCCGAAAAGCTCATGGACAAAGCCGCGAAACTTCCGCCGCCCACGACCGCATATTGGCTCACGCCGAACTTCAACCGGTTGAATATGGGCATTTGCACCCTCGCGCTGGGAAGGCACAACGAGGCGGCCGACCACCTGAGAACCGGGCTTGCCGGACTGCCCGACGAGCTCAAGGACGCCCCTTGGACGTGGGAGCACAAGGACGCACTACGACGGGCGCTCGAAGCCGCCTGAGAGAAAGGTGGCACAAATCCTTGGGAGGACTGGACATGCGGCACCCGAGTGCCCGCATCGAGGCGGAGATCGGCCAGCTGGCCGGCTGGATGGCCTTCGACGCGGCCGATCACGGACTGGCGCAGCGCTACTTCATAACGGCGCTCCGGGCCGCGCATCAGGTCAACGATCTCGCCCTGTGTGCCCACATCCTCGGTGACCTCTCCTTCCAGGCGGCCAGTCGAGGACACCCCGCGGATGCCGTCGCCCTCGGCGAGGCCGCCCGCCGCGCCGGCGACGCCGCCCCGCCGGCCGTCCGGGCGTCCGTCCTGTCCCGGCTCGCCTACGCGTACGCCGCTGCCGGCCGTGACAACGACTTCGCCCACACCCGTGGTGCTGCCCGCGAACTGATCGCAAGCCGGGACGGCCGCCAAGAAGAGCCCCGCTGGATGTACTTCCTCACCGACAACCACCTGGACTGCCAGGCCGGCTACGGCCTCATCCAGATGGGTCGTGCACAGCAGAAGGCGGAGAGCGGAAAGAAGAGCCGTCGCTTCCTCGCCCAGGGGACCGAGATGCTCAGGTCCGGGGCGTACGACGTCCCGCGCGGTGACCCCAGCCAGCGCCGAGCCATGTTCGAGGGAGCCTGGCTGGCCCTGGGCCACAGCGCCCACGGAGACCTGGAGGCAGCCTGCGAGATCGGCCAGATCGCCGCCGACCGCCTGGGTGTCGTCCACTCGCCTCGCAGCGCGGCGCTGCTCCACCAGCTTGCCGCCGACCTCCGCCGCCGACAGCGCAACCCTCACGTGCGCGGCTTCCTGCCGGCCCTGGAGGACGCCCTCGCCCGACACGCCCCATCGACGCAACCCGGCCGTTAGGGTCGGGGGCCATGACCGCAGGGGAGCGCGTTGTCGTCGTCGGGGCCGGGGTGGCTGGGCTCACCGCGGCCGTCGTTCTCGCCGAGGCCGGGGCTTCGGTGCACGTGATCGCCGAGCAGGTGCCGGGGGGCACGTCGCTGGCGGCCGGGGCGATGTGGGGGCCTTACCTGGTCGAGCCGAAGGACAAGGTCGACCAGTGGGGGCAGCGGTCCCTGGAGGTCTTCCGGGAACTGGCCCGGGACCCGGCGACGGGCGTCCGGCTCACCAGTGGCATCGAGGCGTCCCGCACGGCCGAGTCCGCGCCGGACTGGGCCACCACTCTGCCGGGTTTCCGACCGTGCGAGCGGGCCGAACTTCCGGCCGGGTTCACGGCGGGTTACCGGTTCACCGTGCCGCTGATCGACATGCCCACCTACCTCGACCACCTCCTGCGCCGGTTCCGCGAGGCCGGAGGGGTGGTCGAGCGGCGACGGCTGACCTCGCTCTCGGACGCCGGTCCGGCTTCGGCGATCGTCAACTGCGCGGGCCTCGGGGCACGTGACCTGGTTCCGGACCCTGACCTCCGGCCCATCCTCGGCCAGCACGTCGTCGTCACCAACCCCGGGCTGACCGAGTTCTTCTCCGAGGACACCGGCCTCTCGCCGGATCTGCTGTGCTTCTACCCCCACGGCGACACCGTCGTCCTGGGCGGCACGGCGATCGACAGCGAGGGCGACCTGGCCCCCGACGACAGGGCGGCGGCCGGCATCCTCGCCCGCTGTGCCGAGGTCGAGCCCCGCCTCGCCCAGGCTCGTGTCCTGGAGCACCGGGTCGGCGCCCGACCGACCCGCGCCACGGTCCGTGTGGAGGAAGAGACGCGGGAGGACGGCATCGTGGTGGTGCACAACTACGGGCACGGAGGCGCCGGCGTCACGCTGTCGTGGGGGTGCGCCGAGGAGACTCGGGCGTTGCTCTCCGTCAAGTGACCGAACCTGGAGAAACAGACGTTTGCGGCAGTCTGCGGAGGAGTAACCGGGCGTAGTCGTGGCCACCCAGCACACCTTCCGCACCCGCGCTGGAACCCACATAAAGATCGCCACCTGGATGACCGGTTTCTCCAGCACCACGCGGCTGCACAGCATGCGCGGCTTCAAAACAGGATCGACTACAAACGCGAGACCGGACCTCTCACCGAGGGACTGCCCGCATGGACCGCCTCCCCGCTGCGGGGATTGACCCTCCCGGACGCCCCCGGTCGCGGCGCCCGCCCCCCGGCGGCATCGTGCGGGTGTGAGCCACGCCAGCACCCTCGTGCGCCCCGCCGCCGGCGAGCCCGGCGCCGGCGGGCGGGCCCGGCCCCGGCTGTCCCCGGCCTGCGCCGCACTCGCGCTGTTCGCCGCCACCCGGCTGGGCGGCGCGGTGGTGCTGGCCGTGGCCTCCCGGGCCGCCGGGAAGGAACCGCTCACCCTGCTCGGACGGACCTGGGACTCCCGGTGGTACCTGGGCATCGCCGCCGACGGCTACGGCCGCACCCTGCGCTTCGGGGACGACGTCGTCCAGAGCGACCTGGCGTTCTTCCCGCTCTACCCGGCGCTGGTGCGCGCCGTGGGCACCGTCCTGCCCGTCGACGGCATGACGGCCGGCCTGCTGGTGTCGTGGCTCGCGGCGGCCGTCGCCGCCTGCGGCCTGTACGCCCTGGGCGCCCGGCTGCACGGGCGGGCCGTCGGCACCGCCCTGGTCGTGGTGTGGGGGCTGCTGCCGCACTCGGTGGTGCTGTCGATGGCGTACACCGAGCCGGTGCTCACCGCCTGCGCCGCCTGGTCGCTGCACGCGGTGCTGACCGGCCGCTGGGTGTGGGCGGGTGCCCTGGCCTGCCTGGCCGGGCTCGCGCGGCCCAACGGCATCGCGGTCGCGGCGGCCGTCGTCACGGCGGCGGCCGTGGAGCTGTGGCGCGGGCGGCGCCGGCCCGCCCGCGCCGCCCGCAGACTCCACAGACTGTGGACGGGCGCCGCGCTCGCCCCGCTGGGCTGGACGGCGTACCTGCTGTGGGTCGGGCACCGCACGGGCGACCCGCTCGGCGGCTACTTCGCGGTGCAGCGCGGCTGGGGCTCGCGGTTCGACTTCGGGCAGGACGCGGTGGGCTCCGTACGCCACCTGGTGCTGCGCGGCGACCGGCTCGACGTCGCCATGTCGCTGCTGGCCGTCGCCGCCGCCGCCTTGCTGTACGTCCTGCTGCTGCTGGACCGGGCCCCGCTGCCGCTGCTCGTCCACAGCGGGGTGCTGCTGCTGATCGCGCTCGGCGGGGCGGGCTTCTTCGCCTCCAAGCCGCGCTTCCTGCTGCCGGCGTTCCCGCTGCTGCTGCCGCTGGCGCAGGCACTGGTCCGCACGGCGAGAGCCCGGCCCTGGCACGCCACCGCGGTGGTGGGCGCCCTGGCCGGGCTCTCCTACGCGTACGGCGCGTACCTGCTGATACTCACCGACACGCCGCTGTAGGGCCGGGGGCCGGCGGTCTACTCGCCGGTCTCGCCGTCCTCGGGCTTCTCCGCGCCGTCGACCTCCTGCTCCAGGCCGAGCTGCTCCACCAGCCAGCGGTCGAACTCGATGGCCGCGCGCACCCAGCTGACCGTGGAGGAGACGAAGTGCTCCAGGCTCACGCCCATGCCGATCAACGTCTGGGCCTCGCCGATCAGGCGGACCGTGCCGTCGTCGTGGGTGTGGGTGTACACCTTGGGCCACAGGGTGCGCCGGTTCCAGTCGTCGATCGACTCCAGGAGCTGCGGCTTCTCCTCGATCTTGTGGGGCCGGTCGTAGAACGTCCGCACCGAGAAGACCTGCTGGTCACCCTCGCCGCGGAACATGAAGTACGTGCGGAACTGCTCCCACGGCGCCGCGAGGTCGCCCTCCTCGTCGACGACGTACTTGAGCTCCATCTGCTCCAGGAGCTGCTTCACGAGATCCTGATCCGGGACGACGGGGCCCGCCGGTCCTTGGGGCTGCGGCTCGGGCTGGCCCCCGAAGTTCGGAATCGAGGACGGGTCGATGCTCACCGTGATTTTCCCTTCGTACGGATCTCGCCATCCTCCCTCATCCAGGGAGGGGGGTGGCAAGCCCCGGCCGGATCTGCCGCCCTCCGGTCGGCCGGATCCAGCCGGTCGGCGGGCGGCCCGTCACCCCGGAGGGTGGCGGGCCGCCGGGTCCTACAGCGACTTTCCGGTGGCCGGGCCCACGGTCAGTCCGTCCCCGGCGCGGTCGACGCGGACCGTGTCGCCGTCCTTGATCTCGCCGGAGAGAATCTCCTTGGCGAGGCGGTCGCCGATGGAGGTCTGCACCAGGCGGCGCAGCGGGCGGGCGCCGTACGCCGGGTCCAGGCCCTCCTCCGCCAGCCAGGCCAGCGCCTCGGGCGTGACGTCGAGGGTGAGGCGCCGCTCGGCGAGCCGCCCGGCCAGCCGGTCGATCTGGAGGCGGGCGATGCGCTCCAGCTCGGGCTTGGTCAGGGCCGAGAAGACCACCAGGTCGTCGAGGCGGTTGAGGAACTCCGGCTTGAAGGAGGCGCGGACCACCTCCAGCACCTGTTCCTTCTTCTCCGCCTCGCTGGTGAGCGGGTCGACCAGGAACTGGCTGCCCAGGTTGGAGGTCAGCACCAGGATCGTGTTGCGGAAGTCGACCGTGCGGCCCTGGCCGTCGGTGAGCCGTCCGTCGTCCAGCACCTGGAGCAGGATGTCGAAGACCTCCGGGTGGGCCTTCTCCACCTCGTCCAGCAGGACCACGCTGTAGGGGCGGCGGCGCACGGCCTCGGTGAGCTGGCCGCCCTCCTCGTAGCCGACGTAGCCGGGCGGGGCGCCGACCAGGCGGGCCACGCTGTGCTTCTCGCTGTACTCGCTCATGTCGATGCGGACCATCGCCCGCTCGTCGTCGAAGAGGAAGTCGGCGAGGGCCTTGGCCAGCTCGGTCTTGCCGACACCGGTCGGGCCGAGGAAGAGGAAGGACCCGGTGGGCCGGTCGGGGTCGGCGATGCCGGCCCGCGAGCGGCGTACGGCGTCGGAGACCGCCCGTACCGCCTCGGTCTGGCCGATGAGCCGCCGGCCGAGCTCGTCCTCCATCCGCAGCAGCTTCTGCGTCTCGCCCTCCAGCAGCCGCCCGGCGGGGATGCCGGTCCAGGAGGCGACGACGTCCGCGATGTCGTCGGGGCCGACCTCCTCCTTGACCATGGTGTCCCTGGCGACCTCTTCCTCGGCCTGCGAGGCGGCCTCCAGCTCCTTCTCCAGGGCCGGGATCTCGCCGTACAGCAGCTTGGAGGCGGTGTCGAAGTCGCCGTCGCGCTGGGCGCGTTCGGCCTGCCCGCGCAGGTCGTCCAGCCTCTCCTTCAGCTCGCCGACCCGGTTGAGGGACTGCTTCTCCTTCTCCCAGCGGGCGTTCAGGCCGCGCAGCTCCTCCTCCTTGTCGGCGAGGTCGCGGCGCAGCTTCTCCAGGCGCTCGCGCGAGGCCTCGTCGGTCTCCCGGCTCAGCGCCAGCTCCTCCATCTTCAGCCGGTCGACGGAGCGCTGGAGTTCGTCGATCTCGACGGGGGAGGAGTCGATCTCCATGCGCAGGCGCGAGGCCGCCTCGTCGACCAGGTCGATCGCCTTGTCCGGCAGGAAGCGGGAGGTGATGTACCGGTCGGACAGGGTGGCCGCCGCCACCAGCGCGCTGTCGGCGATCTGCACCTTGTGGTGGGCCTCGTAGCGGCCCTTGAGCCCGCGCAGGATCGCGATGGAGTCCTCGACGGACGGCTCGGCGACCAGCACCTGCTGGAAGCGCCGCTCCAGCGCCGGGTCCTTCTCGATCCGCTCGCGGTACTCGTCGAGCGTGGTGGCGCCCACCATGCGCAGCTCGCCGCGCGCCAGCATCGGCTTGAGCATGTTGCCGGCGTCCATGGCGGAGTCGCCGCCCGCGCCCGCGCCCACGACGGTGTGCAGCTCGTCGATGAAGGTGATGATCTGCCCGTCGGAGTCCTTGATCTCCGCCAGGACCGTCTTCAGCCGCTCCTCGAACTCGCCCCGGTACTTCGCGCCCGCGACCATCGCGCCCAGGTCGAGCGCGACCAGCCGCTTGTCCTTCAGCGACTCGGGCACGTCGCCCTTGACGATCCGCTGGGCCAGCCCCTCGACGACGGCGGTCTTGCCGACGCCGGGCTCGCCGATGAGGACGGGGTTGTTCTTGGTGCGGCGGGACAGCACCTGCACCACCCGCCGGATCTCCTGGTCCCGGCCGATGACCGGGTCCAGCTTGCCCTCACGGGCGGCGGCGGTGAAGTCGGTGCCGAACTTCTCCAGCGCCTTGTACTGCCCCTCGGGATCGGGGGTGGTCACGCGTCGTCCTCCCCGGGCCTTGCGGAAGGCCTCCATCAGCTTCTTCGCACCGGCGCCCTGCCGCTCCAGCACCTCCCCGGCCGCGCCGCCCTTGGCGGCGATGCCGATGAGCAGGTGCTCGGTGGACAGGTACTCGTCACCCAGCTCCTTGGCGCGGGCCTGCGCGTCGGCGACGACGGCGAGCATCTCCCGGTTGGGCTGCGGCGGCGCCACCGTGGACCCGGTCACGCTGGGCAGCCCGGCGAGGATGCGCTCCGCGCCGGAGCGTACGGCCGCCAGGTCGGCCTCGACCGCGGCGAGCAGGTCGGTGATGTTCTCGTTGTCCTGCCCCTGGAGCAGAGCGAGGAGCAGATGGGCAGGCGTGAAATCGGCGTGCCCCTCGGTCACGGCCCGGTTGCTGGCCGCGTTGATCGCGTCCCGGCTCCGGTTGGTCAGCTCGGCGTCCACGTTCGCGTTCTCCTCCTATGCGTCAGCCGACGGCCACGTCTCCCAGTGAGCTTTCGGTGAGCTTTCAGTGATCTTCCAGTGCTGACTCAATCAACGTACACAAAGTTGAGTCTATTCCACTCAAGGCTGGTGCGGGAGGGCGGGACGGGAGCGGACCGGCTATGTTCCGGTCCATGGCCACCAGCTACTCGATCGATCCGGGTTCCCCGGACGAGCCGTATCTGCGCTTCTGGCGGGAGCGGCACCTGTGCACGCTGACCACGCCGCGCCCGGACGGCACCCCGCACGTCGTGCCCGTCGGCGTCACCTACGACCCCGCGGCCCGGCTGGCCCGGGTCATCGCGAACAAGTCGAGCGCGAAGGTGGGGAACGTCCTGGCGGCGGGGCCGGAAGGGGCGCGGGCCGCCGTGTGCCAGGTCGACGGGAAGCGCTGGGCGACGCTGGAGGGCCGGGCCTTCGTCCGCACGGAACCGGAGCGGATCACGGAGGCCGAGCGGCGCTACGCCGAGCGGTACGGGCGGGTGCCGTCGCCGAACCCGTCCCGCGTGGTGATCGAGATCGAACTGGACCGGGCGATGGGGCGGGGCTGAGAGCCCCGGGCAGAAGGGGACGCCGCGAGCCGGGCGCCCCTCTCGCCCGGGGCTCCGGGCCACCGGCGTGTTCCAGCCGGCCCCGCGATCACCCGCTGCCGGGAAAAGTCCTCATAAAACGACAGCGGCGTCACCGTGTTCAGGTCACGGTGACGCCGCTGCGGGGGGAAGCACCTGAGCGATCTTTTGCGACGGGGGAATCGCGTCAGGCACTGCGGGGGGTGGCCGAGATGGTCCTCACGTCGGGAACCTCCGGCTGCACGAGCCGGTGGTCCCGCTGGTCCAGGTTCACGAAGATCATTCCGTACCGGACGGCACACCGCACGGGCCGCGGCGCCCCCCTGGGCCGCCGCAGGCACCGGTACGCCCGTACGTCTCCGTCCTCGTCCCGCGTGATGACGACCGGCTCCCCGAAGACGGTCACCATCAGCGAGTCACCGCTGTGGGGGATGGCGGTGACCAGGTCGATGAAGTGCCAGCCGGAGCGGTAGGCGGTGGCCATCTCGCGACGGAAGGAGCGGTCGTCGGGTGGCGTGGCCATCGCGATCAGTTCCAGGACGTGTCGTCGAGGTGGGCCCCACCGTCGACCAGCGCGACCGATCCCGCGTCCGTCCGAACGTCACTGGACTTGCCGGCCAGACCGCTCACAGCCCCGAACAACGCGACGGCGGAAAGAGCAGCGGCAAGTACCGAGCGAAGCATTTTCTTACTCATAGTTGGCTTCGTCCTCACTCGATGGTCTCCTCTTCCCCCGTCGAACAAGACGATGGCTCATTCGGGCACGTCATGGCCACACAATCGGTGCATCATGTTCCTGCATGTTCAGGACCCTGGGGGGTGGAAAATTGGGGAAAAACGGGACACATGCGAAGCATCCCCATGCCATAACCGAACTATGTGACGAAGGCAGCCGTCTCTACACCAGCGCTCTGCGTGTCGGCCGCATCGCACGCGCGGACGCGGAGTCGGCCCCCTGTCTCATGGAGTTCGCCCTGCTCCACCCGGACCCTGACGACGTCAACTGGCTGCGCCCCGTCCCTCCGTCGGTCGCCCTGGCCCAGCGTCTGTACCCCCTCGAGCGGGAGATCAACGAGCGCAGACGACTCTCGGTGCAACTGGCCGACGCCTTCGAGCCGTTCCTCGCCGCCAGCGCCCAGGGCGCCGCGGCCACCCACTCCATCACGGTGCTGGAGGGACGGGACCGGATCAACTCCGCACTCAACATCGCGACGTCCGAGTGCCAGACCGAAGTGCTCACAGTACAGCCCGGTGGACGCCGGCTGGAGAGCAATCTCCTCAAGGGCCTGGAGCGCGACAGGCCGCTGATCGAGCGGGGGGTGCGGCTGCGCACCCTGTACCAGCACACCGCACGGCACAGTCCCGAGACGCTCGCGTACGTGGAGCAGATCGCCGACGGCAAGGTCGAGGTGCGCACGATCGACGAACTGGTCGAACGGCTCATCATCTGCGACGAGACGGTGGCCTTCATCCCGACCCGGGAAGACCGGCAGGTCGCCCTGGAGCTGCGCCACCCCGGCCTGGTCCGGTACCTGATCAAGGTCTTCGAGTTCATGTGGTCGCGCGCGGTGCCCCTCAAGGCCGGTACCCCGTACGAGGCGGCCCCCGGCGGCATCACCGACATCCAGCACTCCATCGCCAAGCTCCTCGTGGAGGGCCACGTGGACGAGGCGATCGCGCGCCGCCTCGGCATGAACGTCCGTACCTGCCGCGCCCACATAGCCAAGCTCGCCTCCGCCCTCGGCAGCGGCAGCCGCGCGCAACTCGGGTACCTCATCGCGCAGTCGAGGATCCTGGAGCGGGAGGAGACCTCCGGGTGACGGCACCGCCGCACGCGGAGCACGGCGTGGAGGACCTGTACGACGCGGGTACGGAGCCGTACGAACGCGCGCTGAGCGACGGCCCGGTCCGGGCCGAGGACGCCGCGCACGCGCCGTGCCTGCTGGACCTCGGGCTGCTCAGCCCCGCCCTCGAGGTCCCGCGCCGCTGGGACCCGTGCCGCCGGCCCTCGCCCTGCACCGGTTGCTGCGCGCCTCGGCCGACCGCGTCGCCGACGAACGCCGGCGCGAAGTGCGGCTGGCCACCCCCATGTACCCCCACGCCGCCCAGCCCCCCACCCCCGGCGGCATCACCCCGCGGCAGCACGCCATCGCCGCTCTGCTCGTCGAAGGGCATACCGATGCCGTCATCGCGGAGCGGCTCGGCATGAACGTCCGTACCGCGCGGGAGCACATCGCCAAGCTGTCCGCCGCACTCGGCAGCGAGAGCCGGGCGCAGCTCGGTTACCTCATCGCGCGGTCGGGGATTCTCGACCGGGAAGGCTGAGCCGCGGCGGACCGTCCAGACCCGCCTGGGCGATCCGGACGCCCAGCTGGGTGCGGCTGGCCGCCCCCAGCGTCTCCGACAGACGTGCGATGTGCGCCCGGCAGGTGCGGACGCTGATGCCGAGCCGCTCGGCGATGACGGCGTCCTGGTGCCCCTCCGCCAGCAGCGCCGCGATCGACCGCTCCCGGTGGGAGATGCCCTCGATGCCGGTGTCGGGAAGCGGGGCGCTCAACGGGACCGCCAGGTGCCACAGGCGCTCGAAGACGGTCGCCAGGTAGGCGACGAGAGCCGGGTGGCGCAGCTCCAGCGCCATCGTGCGGTCGGCGTTGGCGGGGACGAAGGCCACCGTGCGGTCGAAGAGGATGAGGCGTTCGGTGACCTCGTCCAGCGTGCGCGCCTCCACCGCGTCGCCCATCAGCTCCAGGTAGGTGAGCAGGCCCTGGCCGTGCCGCGCCACGTGCGTGTACAGGGTCCGCATCCGCACCCCGCGCCCGCGCAGCGACAGCGCCCGGTCCAGCCCCTCCGCCAGTTCGTGCTCGCGCCGGATGCCGCCGGGCTGCACGGTGAGCACCTCCGTCGTGCACGCCTGGCTCGCCTCGTCCATCGCGCTGCGGATGCGGGCCAGGCCGTCCAGGACGCGGATCGCGGCGCCCTCCGCGGCGGCCGGGGCCGGATGCGCCCGGCGGCCGAGGCTCGCGTACCACTCGACGGCCGCCACCGCCGAGCCCACCCGGCGCTGGCCGGCGCTGACCTCGTCGTGCACCTCGCGCAGCAGGCGGGTCATGACCTCCTGCGGGGAGGTCGGAACGAGCCAGTCCATGTCGTCGGGGTCGGGGTGCAGCAGGGCGAGGTCCAGCAGACAGGGCACCGGCTCCGCGTCCCGGCGCGGCACGCGGCCCCGCCGCACGGCCCGGGAGTAGACGCGGTCCCCGGCCGCGCACAGCCGGTCAGCACCGTGTGGATGCTCGTCCGCCCCGTGCCCGGCCATCGCCCGTCCCACCCCCGGTTCCAGCCTGTTTCCGCAGCGCAACTATGCGCGGTCGGGAACGGGTGCGCAACACGCCTCCCGCCGCCGTGGCGCCGGGGGCCGCTGTTCACCGGCCTGCGCGGCCCCGCGCGGCGGTGAGCTGCCGAAGGGGTGGCCGTACGCCGGCGAGCGCGCCTACTTCAGGCCGATCGCCGCGCAGTCGGCCGCGTACGCGTCCGTGCAGATCTCGGACACCCGGTAGATGCCGTCCGCGACGACGGTGCTCTCGATGTTCGACTTCGTCAGGGAGACGACGGGCACGAGCTGCGCGGGGATGCCCTTGTGGGTGGGGCTGTCGACCTTGTCCCGGGTCAGCGCGTCGAACTGGATGTCCCGCCCCTGGACCTTGGCGACGGCGATCTCCGCGGCGCCCTCCGCCTCCTGCGGGTAGGGCTTGTAGACGCTCATGTACTGATCGCCGGAGACGATCCGCCGCACCGCCTCCAGTTCGGCGTCCTGGCCGGTGACCGGCGGCAGGTCGGTCACGCCCGCGGCCTTCAGCGCCTTGATGACGCCGCCCGCCATGCCGTCGTTGGCGGAGTAGACGGCGTCGATGTTGTCCTTGCCGATCTCGTTGATCGCCTCGGTCATGTGGGCCTCGGCCTGCTCCGGCTTCCAGCCCTCGGTGTCGTAGGACTTGGCGATCGTCACCTTGCCGTTCAGCTCGGACAGGGCGCTCGCCTTGAACTGCTTGGCGTTGGGGTCGGTGGGCGAGCCGTTCACCATGACGATCCGGGCCGACCCGCCGGCCTTGTCGTCGAGGGCCTCCAGCAGAGCCCGGCCCTGGGCCTCGCCGACCAGTTCGTTGTCGAAGGAGACGTAGGCGTCGATCGGCCCCTCGGCCAGCCGGTCGTAGGCGATGACCGGGATGCCGGCGTCCTTGGCCTTGCGCACGCCCTCCGCGACGGCGTGCGCGTCGACGGCGTCCAGCACGATCACGTCGACCCTGTCGTCGATCATGTCCTGGAGCTGCTCGGCCTGCTTGTCGGCGCTCGCCTCGGCGTTGGCGTACACGACCTTGCCCTGGTGCCGGGTCAGGGAGGCGACCTTCTGCTTGAAGATGGGGTAGTCGAACTGCTCGTACCGCGTGTTCGCCGTCTCCGGGAGCAGCAGACCCACCGTGATGTCGTCGCCCTTGGCCGGGCTCGCCTCGCCACCGCTCTCCGCGGCGTTCAGCGCCCCGCAGGCGGCCAGCGAGAGAGTCATCGTGGACGCAGCCACGGATATGGCGGTACGACGCATGCAGGGGCTCACTTCTGACGCCTTCCGGACACGGGTGCCGCTGTGCACCCCAGGTGACTGAAAAGCCAACGCGGCGGCGCCACCCAGCGTCAAGCGGAACCACTTAACGAGATGACAACACCACGCTCCGCATAGCTTGTGAAGACGGAGCGGAATCATCTCCCGACTCCCTTCACGTCCTTTCGCCCGTCTTCAACTCTCTTTACCGGTCCCCCACTCCACGACGGCCCGCACGGCGGCGCGCGCCGTACAACCACCCCCTCCTCCCAGGAGTCCTGTTCGAGTGGGCGCCACTCTGCCCCTCCGACGCCGATCAGAGGACCGAATGAAACCAGCCAGACGCACGACTGCGGCCGCCGCGTCCGCCGTCGTGCTCGCCACCGCGGGCGGCCTGCTCGCCGCCGTCCCGGCCTCCGCGGCCACCGGCTGCGCCTCCCCCGTCTACCAGCGGCAGTTCTACGCGAACACCACCTTCTCCGGTACGCCGAAGAAGACCGACTGCGACTCCGCCGTCGACCAGAACTGGGGCAGCGGCGCCCCCGCTTCCGGTCTGCCCGTCAACAACTTCGCCGTCCGCTGGACCGTCACCCGCGACTTCGGCTCCGGTGGCCCGTTCACCTTCACCGCCTCGGCCCAGGACGGCGTCCGGGTGTACCTGGACGGCGTCCGCAGGATCGACCTGTGGAAGAACGTGTCGTCGACGGTGAAGAAGACCGTGAACGTCACCGTCCCCGCCGGCCGCCACACCCTGCGCGTCGACCACGTCAACTGGACCGGCACCGCGAACGTCCGCTTCTCCTACACGCCCCGCACCGGCGCGACCGTCGACAAGGTGCGGCCCCTCGCCCCGGCGGGGGCGGCGGTGACGTACGACAAGGCGACCGGCAAGGCCAAGGTCACCTGGTCCCGGAACAAGGAGATGGACCTCGCCGGCTACCGCGTCCACCGCCGCCCGAAGGGCAGCAGCGCCTGGACGCGGCTGACGACCACGACGGCCGCCTCGTACACCGACACCCCGCCGAAGACCGGCGCGGTCTACTACTACGAGGTCCGCGCCCTCGACAAGTCCGGCAACGAGTCGGCGGGCACCGCCGACCTCGGCGTCACCACCGTCGACAAGACCCCGCCCGCGGCCCCCTTCGTCGAGCTGGACGCCTGCCCGACCGACGCCACCGTCGCCGGACCCGAGCTCGTCACCACCGCCGCGAACGCCGCCGACATCGCCCTGTACGAGGCGCAGCGGCGCAACCCCGCCACCGGCGCCTGGACCACCGTCCACACCGGCCGCGGGGGCACCTTCTGCGACCCGGGGCAGCCCGCCGACGGCACGAAGGCCACCTACCGGGGACGGGCCCGCGACGCGGCCGGCAACTGGTCGGCGTACTCCGCCGCCACCACCCTCACCCTGGGCGACCGCATCCCGCCCGCGGCCCCCGCCGACGCGCGCGCCGCCTACCAGGACGGCGTCCCGCACCTGACGTGGACGCCGGTGAAGGACGCCGTGTCCTACGAGGTGCGGCAGTACGACCCCACGACCGGGGAGCAGCTCGACGCGTTCGCCACGGGCGCCACCACCACGGCGACGGACGTGGTGCCGCTCCAGCGGACCGCCGTCGTGGAGGAGTACCGGTACACGGTGCGCGCCCTGGACGCCGCGGGCAACCCCTCCGCGCCCGCCGGGATCACCGTGCGCCCTGCGGACCGGCCGGAGCCCATCGCCCCGTACCAGGTCATCGCGGGCCGCCAGGGCGACGCGGTCCTGCTGCGCTGGCGCGGCGCCGACCCGTGGACGATCGACGACGCCCACCTGCCGTCGTACCGCATCCTGCGCACCGACCCGGCGACGGGCGAGACGGCGACCGTCGAGCGGTGCGCGCCACCGGGCGGGGACGGCCCGCCCGCACCGCCGTCCCTGCACACCGTCCCGGCCCGTGACGCGTACGACCCGGAGTACGTGACCTGGCCCCACCCGGTGGTGTACGGGGAGTGCGTGGACGCCTCGGGCGCCTCCGAGACCACGTACGAGTACCGGGTCGTCACCGTCGACCGCCACGGGCGCTCCTCCGCGCCGAGCGCGCCCGTCACGGCGACCACCGGCGACACCGTGCGCCCCGCCCCGGTCACCGGCCTGACCGCCGAGGTGATCCCGATGGGCGTGCACCTGCGCTGGGAGCCGTCGCCCGAGGACGACGTCTTCGCGTACTACGTCTGGCAGGGCACCACCGACCCGGAGACGGGGCGGACGGTGTGGGAGCGCAACTGCGTGGGCGGCGACTCGCTGTCCGAGACCGAGATCTACTGCCCGACGCTGCCGGACGGACGCGAGCACGTCTACCGGGTGGCCGCCGTCGACCGGATGCCCGCTCCCGACGACGGGCCGGAGCTCTTCCTCCCGGCGGAGATCACCGTCGCCCTGCCCGACACCCGCCCGCCGGGCTGGACCGGCACCGGGGTCCATGTGGACCAGTACCCGGAGCTCTTCACCCGCTGCGACCAGACGATCTACGACCCGCCGTGCGAGGAGTGGACCGACTACCGCTTCGAGCGGTGGGACCCGGCCACCGCCGCCTGGACCACGCTCGCCACGGGCAAGGTCGACGCCCCGCAGTCCCACATGGACACGACGGTGCACGAGGACCGGCTGGGGCTCTACCACTACCGGGCCGTCTACAGCGACCCGGCGGGCAACGAGAAGGTCATGTGGGAACACGCCTACGGCATCTGGGACACCTGGCTGTGAGGTGACCCGGCGGCACGACAGCACGAAGGGGCCCTTCCTCCGGGCCCCTTCACCGCTCGCACCACGCGGGCGCGGAGCGTCAGTCCGCCTGCTGCTGCCGCTTGGGCCGCCACACCACCAGCGCGCTGGTCTGCTGCACCTCCTGGTACGGCACCAGGTCGCGCCGGTAGGAGGCGTGCACCGCCGCCTCCCGCTGGCGCATCGTCGCCGCCGCGCCGTCGAGCGCGTCCTGGAGCTCCTGCACCCGCGCCTGGAGCGCGGCGACCTGGTTCTCCAGTTCGATGATGCGCTTGATGCCGGCCAGGTTGATGCCCTCGTCCTGCGACAGCTGCTGCACCTGGCGCAGCAGCTGGATGTCGCGGGCCGAGTAGCGCCGGCCCCGGCCGGCCGTGCGGTCGGGGGAGACGAGGCCGAGGCGGTCGTACTGCCGCAGCGTCTGCGGGTGCAGACCGGAGAGCTGGGCCGCGACCGAGATGACGTAGACCGGGGTGTCCTCGGTCAGTTCATACGGTGAGAAACCCCCGCGCTGGCGGGGACGACGGCCGTCCATCTCCATCATGCTCCCTTCGCGGCCTGGAACAGCTCCGCCCGCGGGTCCTCCCCCGCGGTCGCCTCGCGATACGCCTCGAGCGCGTCACGAGCCTTCCCCGTCAGGTCCTTGGGGACACTCACCTCCACGGTGACCAGCAGATCGCCGCGGGTGCCGTCCTTGCGGACCGCGCCCTTGCCCCGGGCCCGCATGGTGCGGCCGTTGGGCGTGCCCGGCGGCAGCTTCAGCGTGACGGGCGGTCCGCCCAGGGTCGGCACGCGGACCTCGCCGCCGAGGGCAGCCTCGGGGTAGGTGACCGGCACGGTGACGGTGAGGTTGTCGCCCTTGCGGCCGAAGACCGGGTGGTCCTTGACGTGCACCACCACGTACAGGTCGCCCGCCGGGCCGCCCCGCTCGCCCGGCGCTCCCTTGCCGCGCAGCCGGATGCGCTGGCCGTCCGAGACCCCGGCCGGGATGCGGACCTGCATCGTCCGGGAGGACTTGGCGCGTCCGGAGCCCTTGCAGACGTCGCAGGGGTTCTCCGCGATCAGGCCGCGGCCCTTGCAGTCCGGGCAGGGGTCGGTCAGCGAGAAGCCGCCGCCCGAGCCCCGCGCCACCTGGCCGGTGCCGACACAGGTCGGGCACACCCGCGGCGTGCCGTTCCTGTCGCCGGTGCCCGAACAGGCCTTGCAGGGCTGCTGGCTGGACATCCGCAGCGGGACCGTCGCGCCCTCGATCGCCTCCGTGAAGCTGAGGGTGACCTCGGACTCGACGTCCTGGCCGCGCCGCGGCTGGGTGCGGGTGGTGCCCGTGCCGCCGCGGTTGAACAGGCCCCCGAAGACGTCACCGAGTCCGCCGCCGAAGCCGCCGGCGCCCTGGCCCTGACCGCCGAACAGGTCGCTCAGGTCGAAGTTGAAGGAGCCGCCGCCGGCTCCGGGCCCCGGGCGGAAGCCGCCGTTGCCGAAGAGGGCGCGGGCCTCGTCGTACTCCTTGCGCTTCTTGGGGTCGCCGAGGACGTCGTTCGCCTCGGAGATCTCCTTGAAGCGCTCCTCCGCCTTGGCGTTGCCCTTGTTGGCGTCCGGGTGGAACTCGCGGGCGAGCTTCCGGTACGCCTTCTTGATCTCGGCCTCGGTGGCGTCCTTGGGGACGCCGAGGACCTTGTAGTAGTCCTTCTCGATGAAGTCCTTGGTGCTCATCCCCGACGTCCCTCCTTCCTCGCGTCCGTTATAACGTCAGCCCTCCTCCGGGCCACCGTTCTCCTTGTTCTCCGCGGAGTCCGCCTTCGCCGCCTCGGTCTCCTCCTCGGCCGGCTTGACCGTCTGCGCGCCCGGCTGCGGCTCGGCGACGGCCACCCGCGCGGGGCGGATGGTGCGCTCGCCGATGCGGTACCCGGGCTGCAGGATCGCCACGCACGTGGTCTCGGTGACGTCCGGCGCATAGGAGTGCATCAGGGCCTCGTGGATCGTCGGGTCGAAGGGCTCGCCCTCCTTGCCGAACTGCTGGAGGCCCAGCTTGGCCACGACGGTCTCCAGCGACTCGCCGACGGACTTGAACCCGCCGACCAGCTCGCCGTGTTCCCGGGCGCGGCCGATGTCGTCGAGCACGGGCAGGAGCTCGGTCAGGAGGTTCGCGACGGCGATCTCCTTGACCGTGGCCCGGTCGCGCTCGACCCGGCGGCGGTAGTTCTGGTACTCGGCCTGGAGGCGCTGGAGGTCCGCCGTGCGCTCGTTCAGCGCGGTGCGCACCTGGTCCAGCTGGGCCACCAGCCCGGCGTTCTCGCTCGCGTCCCCGTCCGGGGCCGCCCCCTCCTCCGGGGAGGGGGTGGCGGCCTTCGGCTCGGCGTCGTCGGATTCGGCGCCGGAGGGGACGTCGGGCTTCTCCTCGAAACCCGGGTTCTCCTCCGTCACGCGGCACCGTCCTTCCGGTCCTCGTCGACGATCTCGGCGTCCACCACGTCGTCGTCGGCCTTGGCCTCACCGGCACCGGCGGAGGCGCCGCCGGCGGCCTGCGCGGCCTGGGCGTCGGCGTACATGGCCTGGCCGAGCTTCTGCGAGACGGCCGCGACCTTCTCCGTGGCGGTGCGGATCTCGGCCGTGTCCTCGCCCTTGAGCTTCTCCTTGAGCTCGTTCACCGCCTCCTCGACCTCGGTCTTGACCTCGGCCGGGACCTTGTCCTCGTTGTCCTTGAGGAACTTCTCGGTCTGGTAGACGAGCTGCTCGCCCTGGTTGCGGGTCTCGGCGGCCTCGCGGCGCTTGTGGTCCTCCTCCGCGTAGCGCTCGGCCTCCTCGCGCATGCGGTCGACCTCTTCCTTCGGGAGCGAGGAGCCGCCGGTGACGGTCATCTTCTGCTCCTTGCCGGTGCCGAGGTCCTTCGCCGTGACGTGCATGATGCCGTTGGCGTCGATGTCGAAGGAGACCTCGATCTGCGGGACGCCGCGCGGCGCCGGGGGCAGACCGGTCAGCTCGAACATGCCGAGCTTCTTGTTGTAGGCCGCGATCTCGCGCTCGCCCTGGTAGACCTGGATCTGCACCGACGGCTGGTTGTCCTCGGCCGTGGTGAAGATCTCCGAGCGCTTGGTCGGGATGGTCGTGTTGCGCTCGATCAGCTTGGTCATGATGCCGCCCTTGGTCTCGATGCCGAGGGACAGCGGGGTGACGTCGAGCAGCAGGACGTCCTTGACCTCGCCCTTGAGGACACCGGCCTGGAGCGAGGCGCCGATGGCGACGACCTCGTCCGGGTTCACACCCTTGTTGGCCTCCTTGCCGCCGGTCAGCTCCTTGACGAGCTCGGCGACGGCGGGCATGCGGGTGGAGCCACCGACGAGGACGACGTGGTCGATCTCGTTGATGGAGATGCCGGCGTCCTTGATCACGTTGTGGAACGGCGTCTTGCAGCGCTCCAGCAGGTCCGCGGTCAGCTGCTGGAACTGGGCGCGGGTCAGCTTCTCGTCGAGGTGCAGGGGGCCCTCGGCGGAGGCCGTGATGTAGGGCAGGTTGATCGAGGTCTCGGTGGACGAGGACAGCTCGATCTTCGCCTTCTCGGCGGCCTCGCGCAGGCGCTGGAGCGCCATCTTGTCCTTGGACAGGTCCACGCCGTGGCCGGACTGGAACTGCTTGACCAGGTAGTCGACGACGCGCTGGTCCCAGTCGTCACCACCGAGGTGGTTGTCACCGTTGGTGGCCTTCACCTCGACGACACCGTCGCCGATCTCCAGCAGCGAGACGTCGAAGGTGCCGCCACCGAGGTCGAAGACCAGGATGGTCTGGTCGTCCTTGTCGAGGCCGTACGCCAGGGCGGCGGCCGTCGGCTCGTTGACGATGCGCAGCACGTTCAGGCCGGCGATCTCGCCGGCCTCCTTGGTGGCCTGGCGCTCGGCGTCGTTGAAGTACGCCGGGACGGTGATGACCGCGTCGGTGACCTTCTCGCCCAGGTAGGCCTCGGCGTCCCGCTTCAGCTTCTGCAGCACGAAGGCGCTGATCTGCTGCGGGTTGAAGTCCTTGCCGTCGAGGTTGATCTTCCAGTCGGTGCCCATGTGGCGCTTGACCGAGCGGATGGTCCGGTCCACGTTGGTGACCGCCTGGCGCTTGGCCACCTCACCCACGAGCACTTCGCCGTTCTTGGCGAAGGCGACGACGGACGGCGTGGTCCTGGCGCCCTCGGCGTTGGTGATGACGGTGGGCTCGCCGCCCTCCAGAACGCTGACGACGGAGTTAGTCGTGCCCAGGTCGATGCCGACCGCACGTGCCATGGTTGATTCCTCCAGCTGACTTGAGTGGAACAGGCTCAAGTGTGCCTGAGGCCTCCGCCCGGGTCAACAGACCTGAGTCAACTGGGCTCAACTCTTATCTATCCCTTACGCGCAATAAGGCGCTGACCTGGGGAAACGCCGGAGCGAAGGTGCGAAGACACCTGAAAATCCATCGCCCGCCACGGCCACAACAGCCATCGGCGGCGACGGTCCCGCACACCGGCGACACCGGGCCGAACATCCCGGACAGCCCGGACAGCCCGGACAGCCCGGACAGCCCGGTTCGCGGTATTTGCCAGAATGGGTGTGCCCACACCACCCGGCGCCACACCTCGACCGGGCGCTCGACCGGGCGCTCGACCGGGCGCTCGACCGGGCGCTCGACCACACACCCGGCCGCACGCCCGGCCAGGGCCGCCTCAGCGACGCAGATCACCGCACGCCTGACTACAGTGCGGCAGGAGATGCGGGTAGTCTCAGACGGACTGGGTAAGTTACCGCTTAGTAATCACTACGCCGGCATCACCACCCCGTCAGCACCACCTGTCAGCACCACCCGTCATCGCCATCACCGCCATCACCGCGATCACCTCGCAGAACCGCCTCGCAGGCCCGAGGAGCCCCCATGCAACTCGCCGCGATCATCGTGTCGCTGGTCCTGACCGTGGTCGGCGTGGCGCTGCTCGCGCGCGCCATCGGCCAGTTCGTCCGGTATTTCAGACTGGGCCAGCCCGTACCCGCCGGCACCCGCACCGACAACCCCTATCAGCGCAGCGTGACGCTGGTACGGGAGTTCCTCGGCCACACCCGGATGAACCGGTGGGGCATCGTCGGCGTCGCCCACTGGTTCGTGGCCATCGGCTTCCTGACGCTGCCGCCGACGATCGTCACCGCCTACGGCCAGCTCTTCCAGGCCGACTGGACGCTCCCGGTCCTCGGCGGCTTCCTGCCGTACGAGCTGTACATCGAGTTCATCAGCGCGATGACGACCCTCGGCATCCTCGTGCTGATGGTCGTCCGGCTGCTGAGCCTGCCCTCGCGCCCGGGCCGCAAGTCCCGCTTCGCGGGCTCGAAGATGGGCCAGGCGTACTTCGTCGAGTACGTCATCCTCACCATCGGCCTGGCGATCTACGTGCTGCGCGGCCTGGAAGGCGCCCTGCACCACGTCGACCACTACGAGGCCGCGTACTTCGCCTCGTACCCGCTGGTCCTCGCCTTCAAGGGCCTGAGCGTGGCGACGCTGCAGAACCTGGTCTACCTCTTCGCCATGATCAAGCTGGGCACGACCATGATCTGGATGATCACGGTCTCGCTCAACACGAACATGGGCGTGGCCTGGCACCGCTTCCTGGCCTTCCCCAACATCTGGTTCAAGCGCAACGCCACCGGTGAGACGGCTCTCGGCGCCCTCCAGCCGATGACGAGCGGCGGCAAGCCGATCGACTTCACCGACCCGGGCGACGACGACGTCTTCGGCGTCTCCCAGGTCGAGCAGTTCTCCTGGAAGGGCCTGCTGGACTTCTCCACCTGCACCGAGTGCGGCCGCTGCCAGTCGCAGTGCCCCGCCTGGAACACCGGCAAGCCGCTCTCCCCCAAGCTCCTGATCATGTCCCTGCGCGACCACGCGCACGCCAAGGCCCCCTACCTGCTGGCCGGCGGCGGCAAGACGATGGAGGGCGAGGAGAAGGCGTCCGAGGAGCAGCTCAAGGACGTCCCGGCGTCGGCGCTCGCCGAGGCCGAGCGCCCCCTGGTCGGCACGCTGGAGGAGAACGGCGTCATCGACCCGGACGTCCTGTGGTCCTGCACCACCTGCGGCGCCTGCGTCGAGCAGTGCCCGGTGGACATCGAGCACGTCGACCACATCGTCGACATGCGCCGCTACCAGGTCATGATCGAGTCGGCGTTCCCGTCCGAGGCGGGCACGATGCTCAAGAACCTGGAGAAGAAGGGCAACCCCTGGGGCCTGGCGAAGAAGCAGCGCCTGGAGTGGACCAAGGAGGTCGACTTCGAGGTCCCGGTCGTCGGCAAGGACATCGAGGACCTCACCGAGGTCGAGTACCTGTACTGGGTCGGCTGCGCCGGCGCCCTGGAGGACCGCGCCAAGAAGACGACCAAGGCCTTCGCCGAGCTGCTCCACATCGCGGGCGTGAAGTTCGCGATCATGGGCGGCGACGAGAAGTGCACCGGCGACTCCGCCCGCCGCCTGGGCAACGAGCCCCTCTTCCAGGAGCTCGGCATGGAGAACGTCATGGCGCTGAACGCGGCGTTCGGCGAGGAGATGGACGACGACGGCAAGGTCACGCCGGAGTCGCGGAAGCCGAAGTCCGCGAAGAAGATCGTCGCGACCTGCCCGCACTGCCTCAACACGCTCGGCAACGAGTACCCGCAGCTCGGCGGCGACTACGAGGTCATCCACCACACCCAGCTGCTCCAGCACCTGGTCGACGAGGGCAAGCTGATCCCCGTCACCCCGGTCGAGGGCATCATCACCTACCACGACCCGTGCTACCTGGGCCGCCACAACAAGATCTACACGCCGCCGCGCGAGATCATCGGCAAGGTCCCGGGCCTGCGCAACGAGGAGATGCACCGCCACAAGGAGCGCGGCTTCTGCTGCGGCGCCGGCGGCGCCCGGATGTGGATGGAAGAGCGCATCGGCAAGCGCATCAACAACGAGCGCGTCGACGAGGCGCTGTCGCTGAACCCGGACATCGTCTCCACCGCCTGCCCGTTCTGCCTGGTGATGCTGACCGACTCGGTCAACGGCAAGAAGAACGAGGGCAAGGCCAAGGAGTCCGTCCAGGTCGTCGACGTCGCCCAGCTGCTGCTGGACTCCGTCAAGACGCCCGTCCCCGACGAGGACGAGCCCCCCGCGGGCACGGCGGACTCCGCGAACGCGCCGGAGCCCGAGCCGGTGAAGTAACCGGCGCCCGGCCCCTCCGGGACGCTCCCCGACACCCCCAGGCCCCGCATTCCGGCGGGCCCGGGGGTGTCTCCGTATCTCGAACAGGTGCATGATTGCCGGTGCTGCCGGTGCTGCCGATGCCACCGGCATTGAGGGCACAGGTGGCATTGATGGCACAGGTGACGCTGGTGGCACTGGAGGCACTGGTGGCGCTGATGGCACTGGTGGCGCTGATGGCACTGATGGCACTGGTGGCACTGGTGACGTCATGGGTGCGGATGGGGTGGACGATGCGCGTGCGGGGAATGCGAAGAAGCGCGACGGGAGCGGCGGCCCTCGGCTGCCTGCTCCTGCTCGCCGCCTGCGGCTCCGCCACCCCGGGCGCCGGGAAGGCCGACGGCGCCGCGCCCGCGCGGGCCGCCCAGGCCCCGGCCCCCCTGCCGGTCCCGCGCGGCAAGGGCAGCCGGACCCCCGACGACTTCAACGGCGACGGCCACCGCGACCTCGTCCTCACCACCCTCGTCAAGGCGCAGAGCCACGCCGACGACCCCGGCATCGGCATCGTCTACGGCTCGCCCCGCGGACTCGTCCCGGGCGCCCGCCAGTTGCTCACCGCAGAGAAGAACGCGGCCCGCACGGACGGCCAGTTGCCCGCCGTCTTCGACGCGGAGGCCAGCTGCGACCTCGACGGCGACGGCTTCACCGACCTGGTGGTCTCCACCGACCCGCCCTACGACGGCCAGGGCATGCCGCCGGTCCCGCTCCAGCTCCTCTTCGGCTCCCCCGAGGGCCTCACCGGCCGGGCCGTGCAGCTCGCCGTACCCGCCCGCGCCCGGCTCGGCAACGACTGGCCCGACCAGCCGGTGTGCGGCGACTTCGACGGCGACGGCGCCCAGGACCTGGTGCTGCACGCCTCCGGCGGCCACCTCAGCCATCTGCGGGGCCCCTTCACCCGCCGCGGCACCCCGCGCGCCGCCGGCGCCCCGCTCGCGGCACCGGGCGAGGTGCCCACCGGCCCGGCCGCCGACGTGAACCGGGACGGCTACGACGACCTGGTGGTCCGTACGGCGGAGGGGCCCGGCCCGTCGGCCGTGGTCCTCGGCGGCCCGGACGGCCCGTCCCGCACGGGCGTGGCCCTGCCCTCCGGCACCGACGTGGCCCTGGGCGACTTCGGCCGCGGCAAGGCCCTGGACGCGGCCGTGGCGGCCCCCGGCGGCACCGCCCTGCGCCACGACCTGCCCGTTCCCGCCCGCGCCGCCCTCACCGTCCCCGGCACCCTCCTCGACACCGCCGACTTCGACGGCGACGGCCTGAGCGACCTGGTCCTCACCGGTGACGAGGGCGGCCCGCGCGTCGTCCGCGGCCGTGCGGCGGGCCCGGCGGCCGCCGGGGCGGTCACCGTGGCGGCACCCGCCCCCGGCACCACGCGCGTGCTGGCCGCCGCCGACTTCGACGGCGACGGGCGGGCGGACCTCGTGCTGCGGACGTACCGCGGGGAGACGGAGGACACCGTCACCGTCCACCCCGGACGGCCCGGCGCACGGCCGGTGGCGGACCCGGCGGTCACCTTCTCCACCTCCGCCTTCCTCCCCCGCTGACGCCCGCCGACGTCCCCTAGGGGACATGCCGGTGAACCCCCGTCATGCCCCGTAAGGGATGTCACAGCTCGGCCGCAATGCCCGGTCCGGAAGGCCGGGCCCGGCACGTCACCCGCCGGGACCAGGTACGTTCGAAGACGTGGCTGGATTCAGGATCGGACGCGGCCGGGACAACGGCGCTCCTCAGACGCGACCGCAACACCCCCCGCACGGACAGCAGACGCCGCAGGGACCGTCGTACGGCTATCCCCCGGCGCCGCAGCCGTACCCGCAGCAGCAACCGCCGTCCTACGGCGGCCCCGGGGCCCCGGGCGCTCCCGGCAGCCCCTGGCCGCAGGCGAACGGCGGCGGCTACGGCGCCGGCCGCCAGGAGGAGCCGGAGTACTTCGGCGACGGCGACGCCTACCCGCCGGGCCCGGCCAGCCCCCACAGCCCGCACGGCGCCGCCCCGGCCGCCGCGCAGGCCCCGTACGCCGCCAACAACCCGGGCCACACCCAGGCGTTCTCGATCGGCGAGGACCCCTACACCCAGGGCGAGACCTACCGCGCGGGCTCCGCGGCCCCGCCGCCCGGCCCGACCGGCCCGCGCCTGCACTGGAAGGAGCTGCTGAAGGGCATCGTCACCGCCCCCGACCAGACCTTCCTGCGCATGCGGGACTACACGATGTGGGGCCCCGCCCTCGTCGTCACCTTCCTCTACGGCCTGCTGGCGGTCTTCGGCTTCGACGGCGCCCGCGAGGACGCGATCAACGCGACCCTGTCGAACGCCATCCCGATCGTCCTGACGACGTCCGTCGCGATGGTCCTGAGCGCCCTCGTCCTGGGCGTGGTCACGCACACCCTGGCCCGCCAGCTCGGCGGCGACGGCGCCTGGCAGCCCACGGTGGGCCTGTCCATGCTGATCATGTCCCTCACGGACGCGCCCCGCCTGATCGTGGCGATGTTCCTCGGCGGCGACGCGCCCTTCGTCCAGATCCTCGGCTGGGCCACCTGGGTCGCGGGCGGCGTCCTGCTGACCCTCATGGTCCGCCGCTCCCACGACCTGCCCTGGCCCAAGGCGCTCGGCGCCTGCGCGATCCAGCTCATCGCCCTGCTGTCGATCGTGAAACTGGGTACGTTCTAGCCCGACGGCCATGTGAAAAGGCCCACCCGGCGCACGACGCGCCGGGTGGGCCTTTCCTCTGCCTCGCTGCCTGGCTGCTCCACGTCCTCGGACGTCAGGCGTCAGGCGTCGAGCACCTGCCCGGAACGCTTGACGACGGGCGGCTGGACGGACCACGGGAAGTTGATCCAGTCGTCGGTGCGCTTCCAGACGTACTCGCACTTCACCAGCGAGTGGGACTTCTCATAGATCACCGCGCTGCGCACCTCGGCCACGGTGTCGAGGCAGAACTCGCGCACCAGCTTCAGCGTCTTGCCGGTGTCGGCGACGTCGTCGGCGATCAGGACCTTCTTGTCGGAGAAGTCGATGGCGTTGGGCACCGGCGCCAGCATGACCGGCATCTCCAGCGTCGTACCGACACCCGTGTAGAACTCCACGTTCACCAGGTGGATGTTCTTGCAGTCCAGGGCGTAGGCGAGCCCGCCGGCGACGAAGACGCCGCCCCGGGCGATGGAGAGCACGATGTCGGGCTCGTACCCGTCGTCGGCGACGGCCTGCGCGAGCTCCCGGACGGCGACGCCGAACTGCTCGTAACTCAGATTCTCCCGTACGTCACTCATTACCTGCGTCCTGCCTGCGTCGTCGCTGCGTCCAGGCTGCTCGTACGGCTCACGCCGCTCACACCTGGGTCCGGTGGAAGTTGATGAAGGACCGGGAGGCGGTCGGCCCCCGCTGCCCCTGATAACGCGACCCGTACCGCTCGCTTCCGTACGGGTGCGCGGCCGGCGAACTGAGCCGGAACATGCACAGCTGGCCGATCTTCATGCCCGGCCACAGCTTGATCGGCAGGGTGGCGAGATTGGACAGCTCCAGGGTCACGTGCCCGGAGAACCCGGGGTCGATGAACCCGGCGGTGGAGTGGGTGACGAGCCCGAGCCGCCCGAGGGAGCTCTTCCCCTCCAGCCGCGAGGCGAGATCGTCGGGCAGCGTGATGACCTCGTACGTACTGGCCAGCACGAACTCACCGGGGTGCAGGATGAACGGTTCATCCCCCTCCGGCTCGACGAGCCGCGTGAGGTCCGCCTGCTCGACGGACGGGTCGATGTGCGGGTACCGGTGGTTCTCGAACACCCGGAAGTAACGGTCCAGGCGCACGTCGATGCTGGACGGCTGCACCATGGAGTCGTCATAGGGATCGATCCGTACCCGCCCGGCATCGATCTCGGCCCGGATGTCCTTGTCTGAGAGAAGCACGCCCCGAGGATACGCAAGGCGCGCGGAGCAGCCACAATCGTGACCTCTCCACGCGCCCGGACGATCCCGCGATCGCGCTCCCGCTAGTGCTTCTGCATCTCCGAACTCACGGGCACGGCACTGCGCAGCCGCGCACAGCGCGGACACCGGACGAGCCGCCCGGGTCCGAGCCGCTCGGCCTGCTGCATCGGAAACGAAGCGGTGCTGAACACGTGCCCATCGGCACAGCGGACGACGGTGCGCTCCATCAAGTCCTGAAGTCCCTTCCCCAAGAGCCGCGTCTGGCTTGCTGCCCTGACGACAAAAGCCACACTACGGGATCAAAGGAACGACTCTCCAGGCGGCACTCCGCCCCTCACCGGACCCTCACCGGACCCCTTTCCGGGCGCCTCCCGAGACCCCCGCCGGGCCCTCTCCGGCTTCCCCGGATCCCTCCACCGTACGCCCCAACTCCGTGCTCCCGCAGCCGGATCCCCCTGCCCGAAAACGCACTCAGGCCCCACGGTGCAACCACCGGGAGCCTGGGATGTTGTACAGTAGGCGAGCGTCCGGACACCGGTTCCGACCGGCGTCTTACGCGGGTGTAGTTTAATGGTAGAACATCAGCTTCCCAAGCTGAGAGCGCGAGTTCGATTCTCGTCACCCGCTCCATGAAGAAGGCCCAGGTCAGAGACCTGGGCCTTCTTGTTGTGCTCGGTGATCACCCGCCGCGTGCCAGATCCGTGCCAGGACGTCTCTCGGCGGCCTTCCGTGCAGCTGCGGCCCGAGCCTTCCGGACGGTCGCGTCGAGGCCGGCGGCGACCTCTTCCTGACGCTCCTCGTCGGAGTGCTGGTAGATGAGCGCCGCCTTCTCCGAGGACTGCCCGGCGCGGACCATCGTGTCCTTGAGGGTGGCGCCGGACCGGGTGGAGAGCGTGTGCCCGGTGTGCCGGAGGTCGTAGAAGCGGAAGCCTTCCGGCATGCCGACGATCTCACGTGCCTTACGCCACTTCCGCCCGAAGGTGCTGCGGCGGAAGGGGGCGCCCTTCTCACCGACGAAGAGGAGCCCGTCCGGTCCCGGCTCGGCGTAGCTCTCCAGGTGCCAGCGGAGCTCTCGGCGGAGGAATGCGGGAAGGATCACAGTCCGGGTTCCGGCCTCGCTCTTGGTGCTGCCCTGGACCCGTCGCCCGTCCATCCGTTCCGGCTCGGCGCGGCGAACGTGGATGCGCAAGGTGTCGACATCCACGTCCCGGCGGCGGAGGCCGGCCAGCTCCTCCGGCCGCATCGGGCCATAAGCACCGAGATACACCATCAGCCTCCACCTCATCCCCACGGCGTCGGCGAGCGCGTCGACCTGGGCGACGGTGGCGATGCGCCGTTCGGCCGCCTTCTCCTTGCCGGCACCTTTGATCCGGCACGGGTTGCGACTGATCAGCTCATCGTCCACGGCCGTCTCCATGATGGCCTTGAGGAGGCGGTACGCCTTGGCCGTCATCGTCTTGGCACCCGTGGTCCGCAGCCGCTCGGCCCGCCATTCGCGTACGCGAGGTGCGGTGATCTCGTCCAGGTCCAGGCTCGTGAAGGCGGTCAGGTGCTTGTCGAGCAGGTAGCGATAGAGGTCCCGCGTCAGCGGCGCCAACTCCCGCTCCTCCACCCACTTGTCGGCATAGGCCCGGAAACTTACGGCCCCGGCCTCGGGGTCCCTCCACTCCCCCCGGCGGATCTCTGTCTGCTTCTCGGCGAGCCAGTCGTCCGCTTCGGCGGTCGTCTCGAAGGTGAAGGGAGCCGGGCGCATCACACCGTCGGGCCCCGGATAACGCGCTTGGTAGCGTCCGGAAGGAAGACGGCGGATCGCACCGAAGCGGCGACGCCTGCCCTTGCTGTTGGCCATCAGGCCGCCCTCCTGTAGCGGGTGCGGGGACGCCTCAGCGGCTCCACCATGCGGGACGCGATGAACTCCTCCAGCGCGCTCGCGGGGATACGGACGTGGCGGCCGACCTTCACGTAGCGGATGCGCCGCTCCTCGACGAGCCGCCGGGGGAAGCGCACGGAGGTGCCGAGCAGTTCGGCGACCTGGTCGACGGACAGGTAGCGGTCGGTCATGTGGTGGGCTCTCCTTCCGTTCCGGGGGCGGGTTCGAGGGACGCGGCAAGCCAGGCTTCGGCACGGGAGAGGCCGGTACCGGCGAAGACCCAGTGGGCGAGGACGAGCGTGGTCTCGTCGTCCTGCGGGACGGGCGGGGCCGCTTGGGCCCGGCGCCACTCGGCGCGAGCGTCGCGGAGGGCGCCGAGGGTGGTGGAGTAGTGGCGGGACTTGGTGGAGAAGTGGCCGCGGAAGCCGAGCATGTGGGCCCAGGCCCGCAGGCGCAGGTCCGCCAGCTCGGGACGGGCACCCAGGGTCCAGGCGGTGCGGATCATGCGCCGGGCGTGGTCGGTGATCCGGGCCTGGGCCAGCTCGGCGAGGAAGCGGATCGGCCGGTCCAGGGTGCCGGTCGCCGTCTCGGCGCCCTTGGTGGCGTACTTGGCGATGTAGGCGGCCACGGCCCGTTCGGTCAGCTCCCGGCCGCCGTCGAAGTCGGCGGAGCGGATCGGGCGGACGTCGAGCTGGCGGCCGAAGGTGAAGGTGTGCGGCCGGCCGTCGATCTCCGGGCCGTCGACGCGGGCGGCGGTGGCCGCGGCGCGTATGGCGTCGGTCAGCAGCTCGGCCGACGCCCAGGCCGGGGGCGGGGTGTCGCCGCCGCCGGGGCCGTCGAGGCGGATGACGGCGTGGAAGTGGACGGCGCCGCGCTTCTGGTACTCGGCGACCTTGGCGAAGGAGATGCGGGCGTGGTCGCGGAAGGTGCGTTGGGTGAGTCCGGCCCGCTTGGCGACCTCCCGGCGCAGGTAGATCGAGAAGCGCCGCCACAGGGCGCCGGCGTGCGCGTTCCACAGCACGGCCGCTTCGTAGTCGTAGGTGTCGGGGTCGAGGGGCGTGCCCAGGGCGGCGTCGCCCTCGTCGTGCCGGGTGCCGCAGCGGCAGGCACGGCCGCCGGTGGGGCGGTTGTGGACCGGGCCGAAGCCGGGGGCGGTGAAGGTGGCGAAGACGCGCGAATGGGTGGCGACCCGCTCCGGGGTGCCCTTGCCGCCGCGGAGTCCGGCGGTGATCAGGTGGTAGGTGTCGCGCCGGTAGGTCTCGGCGCAGGCCGGGCAGCGGGTGGCGCGGCGGTTGTTGCAGCGGACGAGGAGCTGACCGGCGGGGAGAGCGGCGGAGTCGACATGGTGCAGGACGCGGCCGATCTCGCCGGTGGCCCGGTTCACCGCGTATTCGGTGCGGTGGCCGTCGAGGCGTACGGGGCGGGTGCAGCCGCCCAGGGTGGAGAGCTGACGGGCCAACTCGGGCAGTGTGCCGAGGGAGGCCAGCGTGGAGAGTTCCGCCAGCGGGGGCGGAGTCTGCCGGGTGATGATGGGCATTCCTTTCGGCTGTTTCGGCGGTCGGGAGGGATGGCCCCGGGGCGGCGGGATGCTTGGCGGCTTGTTGCCGCCCCGGTGGCCGGTCAGCGCTGGTGCGCGCCGTTGAGGAGGGAGCGCAGGACCACGGCGGCGACGGCCACGGAGACGGCCGAGACGGCGACGGCCGCCAGGAGCGCGGTCAGCACGGCGCCGACGACGACCACGGCGGCGACCGCGCCGGCACCGGCCCCCACGAGCGGGGCGACCGGGCGGCCGGCGGAGGGGACCGGGGCGTGGTCCTGCGGGATGTGGGTGGTGATGCTCGGGACGTGCGGGGTGTCGGGCAGTTTGGGACGGAACATCGCGGGGCTCCTTGTGCCGGTCGGGGTCAGTCGTGGGTGCCGTTGACGACGTCGACTCCGGAGCGGGTGCCGGATTCGATGGCGGGGGCGAGGAAGGTGTGCGAGAGCCAGAAGCCGAACAGGGCGATCACGACGGCGACCCAGAGGCGGACGCCGAGGAACTTGATCGCGGCCCAGGCGATGACGCCCAGGACGAGGACGAGCGGCAGTGAGACGGTCACGGGATCTCCTCAGCGGACGGCGCAGCGGTGGGTGCGGGCGGCCAGCTCGGCGGCGGCGCGGCTGTCGTAGTCGGCGGAGAAGCCGCAGCGCGGGGCCGTGCAGACGGCGGTGTGCTTCTCGCGGCCCCGGCCGTCGTAGGAGGTGCCGACCTGGACGGGGCCGATGCGGACGACGCGGCGGAAGCGGCGGTTGGCGGGCATCAGGGGGTCTCCTTCTCGGATTCGCCGGTGAAGTCGGTGACGTGGTCGGCGAGCCAGCGGCGGATCTCGTCGCCCTCGACGGGGTCGGCGGCGAGGATCACCGGTTCGGCGATCAGCACGGCTTCGGTGAAGCGGTTCTGTCGGGACAGCTCGGCGGCACGCTTCAGCGCGCGGAGCGTGGACGGGCGCAAGGGAGAAAGTCCTCCGGGGTCAGGTGAGGTGGGCGGTGATGGCTTCGGCGAGCGGCATCGGGACGCCGAGCCGGGCGCGAAGCGTCGGGGTGTCGATGGGGGTTCCGGTCCGGGCGCGGTGGTCGTCGGCGACCTTCCGGGCGAGAGCGACGAGGGCGGGCGGTACCGGGGAAGGGAAGGCTGGCGCCGACTCCGTTTCGGTGGCCGGTAGTTCGGCTTCTGTGGCGGTGGGCGGTTCGGCTTCCGGGGCGGTGGGTTCCGGTGTCGTGCCCGTCGAGGGTGGTTCGGGTGCCGTCTCCGGAGCCTCGGTCGGCTTCGGTGCTCCGTGGGCCAGCAGGGTGCCGCCCAGGAAGGCGACCGCGGGCCAGCCGGCGACGAGGATGCGCAGCCAGGCCGGTACGTCGTCGAGGTCGAGGAGTCCGGCGGTGGCGACGTTGGCGCCGAGGGACGCGGCCAGCGCGACGAGGAACCAGCACCACCCGGCCGCTTTCGCCGCACCCGAGCGCAGCCGCCGCCAGGCCGCCACCAGCAGCAGGTCGACGGAGACCGGATAGGCCCACGCCTTCCAGCCGTCCTGTCCGGCGGCCAGCGCCAGGTCGTGCAGATGGGCGAAGGACAGCGCGGCGGCGATCAGCGCCTGGACGAGTACGGCGTCCACGCGGAGGGGCAGGGCACGCACGGCAATTCCTTCCGGTTCCGGGCATGGGTGGGTAGGGACGTGGCGCGGGACGGCCGCGCCGGCCGTGGAGGCGGGTGGGTTACTCGGTGACCGGCCGAGGAGCGGCCATGGGGCCGGACTCCTTCACCGGTACGGGCGGGACGTACGGCCGGAACGGTGAGAGCGCCGGGACGTCCGGGGCGAGGTGTGCCGTCTCGCGGCAGGTGGCCGCGGCGTCGGCGAGGGACAGGTACGGGGTGCGGATGCGGGACCAGCCGCCGGACGTGTCGCCGACGACGGCGAGGCCGGGCAGCTCGGGAGCGATGGCGCAGGCAGCCGTGACCGCCTCGGGGGCGATGTCGCCGAGCGCCATCTTGGCAGAGGCTTCGTCGTTGACGCGGTGGCAGACGCGGCCGGTCAACTGGGCCCGCAGCATGGTCGCCCCCTTGCCCAGTTCGGCGCCGAAGCGCTGCCCGCACACCTCCAGATAGATGCCGGCCGCGCGGCCGAGCTGGGCGAGGCGGATGAGCTGGGTGACCATCTCGTCCCGCCGTTCCTCCTCCTTCCTCGTCGCGACGAGGAAGAGTTCGGCCACCTCGTCGACGAACAACACGACGGGAGCCGGGCGTTCACCCTCCGGTAGTCCCCAGACGTCGGAGGTGATCAGCTCATCCGGGGTGCCGGGTGCGATGCCCTGCCGGGCCTTGATCAGGTCGTATCGGTCCTCCATTTCCTTGACGAGCACGGGCAGCAGCTCGGCTGCCTGGTCCGGGTCGGTCGCCAGCGCGGAGAGCCGAGGGGCGAACGGCGCCAGCTCCACCCCGCGCTTGCAGTCGATGCCGACCAGGACCACCGGTTGGGCGGCCAGCCCGGCGAGCAGGTTCCGCAGGTACATGGACTTGCCGGACAGCGTGGCGCCGAGCACGAGTTCGTGCGGTACGGCCCGGTAGTCCCGTACGAAGGCGGTCGCGTCCTCCCGCAGGGCCACCGGCACGCGCAGCGGACCGGCGCCGGTCCGGCGGGGCATCCGCACCTTCCGCAGGACGTCGAAGCCGACGAGCCGCAGCTCCACGACACCGGGCCTGACGTCCCGCACGTACACGGCGTGGACACCCCAGGCGTGCCGCAGCCGTTCGGCCGAGGCCGCCACGTCCGCCGGTTCCTGCCCCGGAGCCAGCCGCAACCGGAGCCGCAGACCGGTCGAGGTGGGCCGGATCATGCCCCGCCGAGGGGGCACCGGCCGGACCTCCCGGCGAGTGGCCGCCCTGACGGCCAGGGCCCGCCACCGGGACGGCTCGACCGTCAGGCCGCAGGCGTCCATGGTCGAGGAGTACGAGGCCAACAGCCGGACCACCGAGACGGGCAGCCCGACCGTGGACCAGTACGCCGCCGGGTGGGCGTGCCGGGCGTAGGCCGCGCCGCCTATCGCGGCGAGCGAACCACCCAGCTCGGCCCACGTCATCAGGTCGGTCACGTCGATCAGCCCGCCTGGTCCACCGGGAAGGCGCCGGGCGTGACGGCGGTGGCCCGGTAGGCGATGCCGTGCCGCTGCTGGCCGTTGAAGATGCTCTGCCAGGGCCGGGCGACGAGGCCGGGCAGGGAGACCGGGGCGCCGACGGTCAGGCCCTCCGTCACACCGCTTTCGGGAACGGTGACCTGGATCAGCGACGACTCGCCCTCGTCGATGTAGACGACGCCGACGGTCATCAGCGCCTCACCGCTCACGGGGTCCTTGGCGATCTCACCGGTCTGCCGGTCGCGCACCTTCGGCGCCGGCGCTTCGGTGAGCAGGATCGTGGCGGTCGAGGCGTCAACGCGGATCACACGCACAGATTTCTCCTTCGAGTCGATCAACTCGCCACCTGACAAGTTGACTTAGCAAGTTCGAAGCTAGGGATGCCAAGTTGACTTGTCAAGCGAGAACCGGAGGGGGATTGGGAGATGAACTGGCCGCGGAACGACCTCAGTTCAGCCGGTAGGTGTCTTCCAGTTCCTGCCGGTCGGCCGGGAGCAGGACGTCGGAGACTTGCAGCGCTTGTCCGGAGGCGTCGCACGCGACGACCAGGACGCTGAGGACGGGAACGCCGTCCGGGAGGTCGAGGAGTTCGGCTTCGGCGCGTTCGGGCAGCCGGGCCGAGACCCGTTCCGTCACATGGTCGAAGCGGACCTTCTTCCGCGCCTCCAGGTGGGCGCGGGTGCTGCCGCTCAGCGCTTCGGCGCTCTCCAGCTCGGTGCCCTCGACCAGGCCGGCGGGGAAGTACGACGAGACCAGTTCGGCCGGTTCGCCGTCCTCCTCGACCAGGAAGCGGCGCATCAGGAGTTCGGCCCGCTTGGGCACCCCGAGCACGGAGGCGACGCGCGCCGGGGCGGGGACGCGGCCGACCTCGACCAACCGCCCCGGAGTCTGCGACTCGTCGCGCGTGAGCGCCTGCCGTCCCCGGCGGTCCTGGTTCTCGACGACCGCCGGACGCCCCCGCACGATCGTGCCGTACCCCTGCCGGGACTCCAGCCAGCCGTCGCGCTTCAGCAGCTCCAGCGCCCGGACGACGGTCGGCCGGGACATCCCGAAGGCCTGCACCAGCTGGTTCTCGCTGGGCACGCGGGTGCCGGGCGCGTACGTGCCGTCCTCGATGCGACGCTGGATGGTCTGAGCGAGGCGAACGTACTTCGGTGCCTCCACTTCATACGCCATGAATGCCGCCGCCCGTCGAGATTGGCCAAGTCAACTGGTCAACCAGACTAACGACGATTCCGCCCCCGCAGTACCGACGGGGCGTATTCCGCTCATGCCGGCCAGGCATCGGCCATCTCGAAGGAGACCACCGTTCCGCCGAAGCGGCTGGGCCCGGCGTACCACGACGCGGCGATGGAGTCGACCAGGAGCAGCCCACGCCCGTGCGCGTCGTCGGCACCGGGGCGCCGCAACCGCACGTCCGCCGGGAAGCCAGGATTGTGCACCTCGACCCGGAGCGAGGACCCTTCCCGGAACCACTCCACCCGCACGAGCCACGTGTCATCCGACCGGCCGTGGAGGATGGCGTTGGTCACCAGCTCCGAGATCATCAGCGCGCAGTCGTCGACCGAGCAGGCCGGCGCGTACGGAGTGATGAACCTACGGAACCAGCGCCGGGCCCGGGGTACGGACTCCGCGACGGGGTGCAAGGTCATCGCGCCGAGCCGCGGCGAGTCCTCGCAGGGATAGCGGTCGATCATGTAGGCCATCCGTACTCACTCCCTGCCGCTGCCGTCGCAGTCGAGGCAGCGTCGCTTCGATGTGGCACGGGTGCGGTCAGCGGCGGTGGCAAGCGCCAGAGTCGTACGTGAACCGACACGCTTCCAGCCGCGGCCCCGGCAACTCCGACAAGGTAAGCGCGTGCCCTGATGCGGCCGCTGACTCGTCACACCATGCCTCCTTCCGACAAAGTGGCCTTAGCCACTTTGTGGATAGTGGCATTGGCCACTTGGAGATGCAAGCGGTTCGCCACAACCGCCCGGCCGTCAGGTGAGTGGATAGCCCTGCTCGAACGCCCAGCGGTGCGGCGGATAGGTGGCCTCGGCGAACTCCAGCGGCCGGTCCTGGAGGTCGTAGACGACGTGGTGCACGATCAAGACGGCCGAGCCGGGGGCGAGCTGGAGGGCGGCCGCCTCCTCGTCCGTCGCCGTCCGGGCGCACATCCGGTCCTCGGCGTAGCTCCCCTGACGCCCCGTCATCTTCTCGACGTACAGCAGGGTCCCTTCCTGGATCCGCTCGGGTTCCATCAGCTTCGGCGCCCACTGCCCGACGTCCGGCGCGAACCACGAGGTGGACAGGGTGATGGGCCCGTCCTGGTTGTTGGTGACCCGCCGCCGGTGAACGGCCCGGCGGTCCTTCACCAGGCCCAGCGCCTCAACCACGTAGTCCGGAGCCTCCAGCCAGCCGGCCGAGGTGATGACCGCGTACTCGCCGGGTGTGTAGATCTTGCCGGTCTGCCGGGCGCGGCCGTACAACTCGCGCGCACGCCGGTTCACTTCCAGGCTCCGGACGTACGTGCCCGACCCTTGCCGCTTCTCGACGAGCCCCTGGTGGCTCAGCGCCTCCAGCGACCGGGCCGCCGTCGGCCGGGACACTCCCCAGTCCGCCGCCAACTGCCGCTCCGAGGGGACTTCGTCCCCCGGCTTGAGGTCCCCTCGAAGGATCTGATCGCGGATGTAGTGCGCGATCTGGAGATACTTCGGCTGGGCCTCCTCGATCTTGGGCATGCCGCCCTCCTCGTCTGGTGCCGCGCGGGCGGCAAGTGGCTATGGCCGTTAGCCACTATAGGGTGAGTGGTCAAGTCCCGACCCCGTACGCTTGGCCCCATGACGCGGTTGATCGTCGCAGCGGGAGGGGGTGGCGACGCAGTCGCCGCCGCAATGCTTGACGCCGCCCTGTACGGCGACGACAACGGCCGGGCGGTGATCCTCACGTACGCGTGGGACCGCTTGCTGATCGACCCGGTACCGGGCCCCCGAGGACCCGAGAACTTCACCGGCCTCGAACCGCTCACCCCGGCCGTCTGGAAAGTGCCGGCGCAGGCACGCCCCATCGCCCCGGCAGGCTCCACCCTCCCCCGGCTCGCGGCGGAACTCCCGCACACGTTCGCGCTGATCGACCCGGGACACGGCGTCGAAGGCGTCACACGCCAACTCGAAGAGCTGATCAGCCACTTGGAGCCCGAGTCGATCGACCTCCTGGACGTGGGTGGCGACCTGCTGGCACGAGGCGACGAGCCGACACTGAGAAGCCCGCTCGCGGACGCCCTCACCCTGGCAGCGTGCGGCCAGGTGAACGCACCCATCCGGCTGCTGATCGCGGGACCGGGCCTGGACGGTGAACTGCCGGCCGACGACCTGCGCGGCGTACTCGGCCCACTCGCCCACACCCTCACGGCCAGGGACGTGGAACCGGTCGGCTCGGTCCTGGAGTGGCACCCCTCCGAGGCCACCGGAATGCTCGCGGCGATGGCGCGCGGAGTACGCGGCACCTGCGAGGTCCGGGACGCGGGACTCCCCATCCCCCTCACCGACGAGGGCCCGACGATCCATGAAGTCGACCTGGACGAAGCCCTGAGCCGCAACCAGCTGGCCCGCGCGATCATGACGACGGCCACCCTGGACGAAGTCGAGGCCCTCAGCCGCGAAGTGTGCGGCTTCTCGGAGATCGACTACGAGCGCAACAAGGCGCTGTGGCTCAAGGAGCAGCCGGCGGTGAAACTGGACGCCGAAGCTGTGCTGCCCCGACTCGACCAGTTCGAGGCCGACGCCCGAAGCCGCGGCATCACGCATACGACGTTCCGCCGGCTCACAGAGGCACTGAGCCTAAGCGGCACTCAGCGCGAGGCCCTACGCCAACTGCTCATCAACAGCCGACCGGAGCAGTACACCGCTCCACTGTGGCGCATCCCAGCCGAAGCCTGAGTAACAACTTTCTTCACGGGTTCAAGGCGGCTCGCTCCGCTCCCCGCGCGCGGCCCGGCCCCCGGCCGGGCCTGCGCTCCAGCCTCCGTCCCGCTCCAGCCCGGCCGGCGCCCGTGCCGCGCGCACAGCGAGCCGAAGATCACGCTTCGTGTGCCACCGGAGAGGCCCCCACGGTCAGAACGATGCCTCCGGCGGGGGATCGGCCAGCACCGGGATGGAGGGGGCGCCGTCGCCGACTGCGGGTCCGTTGTGGCGTGCGTGAGGAGCTCCCATCCCGTACGCCGTCGACCCAGGCAGAGCCGAGCAGACGCGGCCCCTGGCGTCCAGGTCGTTCGTACAGTGGCGCGCTCCACCTGGACGCCAGGAACCACGCCCGCTCCACGGTGTGTGGGTCGACGGCGTACGGGATGGGAGCTGGGGAGGTTGATGGGTGGAGGTCTTCGGCAGTGACAGAATCGAACTGACATGCGATGATGACCTAGGTTTCAAAAATGGCACCTCGGATGAGGTATGGTTTTTGAAACCACGGTTGTCTGGAGGGGCTGTGCAGAACCTGGATCCTGAGTGGTACGAAGAGCGGCTGACGCAGCTCGACTTCTCGGTTGATCTCTTCTACGGCGCGCTTGACCTGGCCGCCGCAGATGTCCGTACTTGCACTGATTTTGATGCGCCGGCCATGCGTGGCTTCATGTTCTGGAGCCGCACCAACCGGTACATCGCTGAAGGTCTCGACCCGGAAGGCTGGCAGCGCACCTCCAGGGATAGCATCCTCCGGATGATCCACCCCAGCATGAGTCACGCTGTGACGGCTATCAGCGCCAAGGGGGGCGTGGGGGACCTCAACGCCAAGGTTCGGTCTAAGAACCCGAAGGGTGCAGCAATGGCCCGCATGGTTGAGAAGAACGGGCAGTTCGCTCTGCTCAGCCACGACGAGGTTCTCTACGGTCGCGAACTCGACCAGATCCCGACCTGGTGCCTGCTGTACGAGTGGGACAAGGGAGTGATCTCTGCCGAGCTGTCCCTGCCGATCAAGATGAACGGGAAGTTCGTCGATGAGTGGCAGGAGCGCATCCCGCTGCGGTTGCCCGATCTGGGTGACCCGGGCGCGGACATCGCGCTTCTGGACGACCCGGGCGATGGCAGCGGCCCGGAAGTTGTCGTGGAGCTGCTGGGGGGCTAAACGGTATGTAGAGTGCGGACGTGGGAGCTGAGGAAAGTGTTCACCCCAGAACGACTGGTCGTTGCCCGCAAACGACGGCGAATGACTCTAGCAGAGTTGGCTCAACGGTCTGGAGTATCGGCGCAGAGCATCACTGCGTTTGAGAATCACCGTAAGGTGCCCTCACCGGAGACGATTTCCTCTCTTGCGTCCGCACTCCATTATCCCGTCAGCTTCTTTGGGGCACCCGCGCCGGCGCAGTTGCAGCTGGACGCCGTTAGCTTCCGTGCCCCATCAAAAATGACTGCCGCAGAACGTGATAGCGCCCTGAGTTCGGGAACAGTAGCCGTTGCTCTGAATGAGTGGATGGAAGGCTTGTTCAAGCTTCCATCCGTTAACGTGCCAACATACCCGCACTTGACGCCCGAGGCTGCGGCAGAGCAGGTCCGTGCCGCGTGGGGACTCGGAGAAGCACCGGTACCAAACGCCCTACATTTGATTGAATCAAATGGGGTCCGCGTATTCTCGCTGCCATCCGACTGCCTCGACATCGACGCCTTTTCTACCATCAAATGCGGCACGCCGTACGTATTCTTGAACACACGGAAGACAGGCGAGCGGGGGCGATTCGATGTCGCCCACGAGCTCGGCCACCTTGTGTTGCACTGTGAGCACCGCATCCCCCACGGCCGCGACTCGGAGGGCGAAGCGAATGACTTCGCGTCGGCCTTCCTTATGCCCCGTGCAGGCGTCGTTGCTCAACGGCTACACAATGCGTCTATCGACCGGATACTGAGCGCGAAGCGCAAGTGGGGAGTGTCGGCCATGGCACTCACCTACAGGTTGCGCAAATTGGGCCTACTTTCTGAATGGCGCTACAATCAAACCGTAAAGGAACTGGCGCGTCGAGGCTATCGCCGTGCAGAACCTGATTCCTCACTGGTTCGCGAGAGCAGCCAACTATTGGTGAAGGTATTTGGCGCCCTCCGGAAGCCGCTAAATATGACGTTCTCGGAGCTCGCAGAGGAGCTCAATATCTATCCTGACGAGCTAAACGAGTACGTCTTCGGGTTGGCACCTATCGGAATCCAGAGCGGTGGAGAACCATCAGCACCGGCACGACCGAAGCTGAAACTCGTTAGCGGGGGGTAGCGAATAGGGATGGGCGACACAACCGCAAACCATCCAGTAGCTATCACTGTCTGTTGAATTATGAGATCGAGGGGGACACACGTGTTCGGTAGTCAACGGAGCTTGAATAGCTTCAAGGTCGGAGACGAAGTGACAGTCTCACTGCCGAGCGACAGGCCCATATACCACCAGGGCTCACACGGGACCGTTGTCTCGATAGGCACCAAGCGGGTGCACGTAAGGATGGACGTAGCCGCGTTCGAGGGGCACGACGGGGAGGTTGCGAACTTCCTCCCTGGTGACCTAGAGCCGGGACACGTCGGGACGCCCCGTAGCTCGGACCGTATGAAAGAAGCCGTCAACGCCATGCAACTTGGCGTCGCATCGGACGTCGTGTCGGTGGCGTTGGAGGCCGGCGTCATCACGGCTGACCAAGGAGACCAGATCAAGGCCGCGTGGGCTAACCACTTGCGGAGCAACAACGACGGCCGGATGCGCCGTTCATGAGCCTCTAGCGGGGCTCCTGGAGCTACGAATTAATCAAACTGGCCCGTGCCCTACCCGTGCCCGATCGTGCGGTGAACCGCAGGGATTCACGGGCAAGGCCGATAGCCCGATGTGAGAACGGCCCCTGACCAGGTGCCAAGGTCAGGGGCTGTTCTCTCTGTTGAGCCAGCGGAGGCGGTGGGGGTCGAACCCACGACGACGTTGCCACCGCAACGGCTTTCGAGACTGTCCTGATCGGATGTCCCCGCGGCTAGCCGTCCGCGTACGGGGCGATATGGTGGGAGAAGCGGAGGGGCGCCGCTTGAGCGACACCCCTCCCTGTTTGGACTTCAAGAGGTCACTTCTTGCCGGAACGCCTCTTCGGAGTCTCTACCACCGTGGTACGCGGGTGAGCTTTCGCATAGCTCTTGGTCACGTACCGGCCGGTTACGGCGCTCCGGGCCTTACTCCCGGAGCTGCCACCGCTTCCCTTCTTGGCCATCATTCACCTCCTTCACATCAGGCCCATGACGGTCAACTCCGATTGTATGAGGGCCCACTGACAACAGCGGGTCGGAAACGGGAAGCACAGACAGCTAAGTTGACTCGTAGGGTCCAGGCGACCAAGCCGAGCAACAGGAGATCACCCGCCCCGGCGTGCCAGAACCGTGCCAGGTCAGGCGGGAAACCACGGGGAACAGCGGTGACCCGGCCGCCAGTGAGCCAGGATCGGTAGCCGCTTCGCCGCAGGTCAGCCCAGTAATCGGCCGTAAGAGACCCAAGCTTCCCAAGCTGAGAGCGCGAGTTCGATTCTCGTCACCCGCTCCATGAGAAACCCCAGGTCAGCGGCCTGGGGTTTGTTTGTTGTCTAGTCCAGTAAAACGCCAGAGCTGAGTCAGCGTGCTTCGGTCGTGGCCGCACGGGGCCCTGCTGCACGGCCAGCCGATAGGACCACGCAGCGGGGCGACCACGCCGGACTCCGGCAGTGCTGAGTGTGCCCTTCTGCACGCCACCCGAAGCGGGGCCCGCGCGCCGTACAAGCCCTGCGACTTGTGCAGCATCCGTGCGCTCGTCGCGCGGTAGCGTCTTCATGAGGCCGAGCGAGAGGGAGCACGCAGCATGCCGCAACCCCTGGAGACCGTGGACCGCCAAGCCAAGCAAGGGCTCATCCTGGACTTCGCCGGGGTGCTGACCGCCGACCCGCTCGCCGTGCACCGCGCCTGGTGCGAGTCGGAAGGGCTTCCCCCGGAAGCATGGCGCGCCACCCTCAACGACAACCCTGAAGGCCGGCGGCTTTACGCGGCACTGGAGATCGGTGAGATCGGCCAGGAGGAGTGGAACAGGCGCACCGCAGCTCTTCTCGGTACGCATGTCGCACCGGACAACCTGATGGGTCGCGCCTGGGCCGCGGTGCCCCCGGCTCGGCGCATGGCCGCGCTCGCACGCGCTGCCAAGAGCGCGGGGTACCGTCTCGCTCTCCTGTCGAACAGCTTCGGCACGGACCCCTTCAACCCCTATGAGCGCACCGGGATTTGGGATCTGTTCGACGTGTGCGTCATCTCCGAGCAGGTCCGCATGGCGAAACCCGACCCTGCCATCTATGAGCTGACGTTGGAGCGTCTCGGGCTTCCTGCGCAGGCATGCGTGTTCGTCGACGACCACCCTCGCAACCTGCCACCTGCCGAGGCCCTGGGTATCACTACCGTTCTGGCGACGGATGAGGCCGCCACGGTGGCCGAGCTTGAGGCATTGCTCGGGGTGAGCGCCGCGCTTTCCGTCCAGCGGTGACTTCCAGCCAACTCACTGTGCCGGTGGTGCCCATGGGTGTTGCCGCTCGTAAAGCAGTGGGTACGGTCCGTGCCTGGCCGGTCGGGGAGGAGTTGCTGCCATGCAGTGGTCCGAGTACAGCACCGCTGAACGGCTCAAGACGCTGCGCGGTGCCATGACGCAGGAGCAGTTGGCCGAAGCGGCCGGCGTCTCTGTGGGCGTTGTGCGGAAGCTGGAACGGGGCGGTACCGCTTCCCTTCCTTCGCTTCTGTCCATCGCCTCTGCGCTTGGGACCGACATCGCCGTGCTCCTCGGCCAGCAGGCGCCTCGTCGCTCCATGGACCGTGACGAACGTGCGGCACTGCGCGCGCTGTCCGCTGCCACGCACGATGCCGCGATCGGCATCCCCGCCGACACTGAGCCGGGCACTGTCGAAGAGCTCCGCGATGTCGTTCGGCGTGCTGACGCGGCCTACTGGGCGGGCCACTACACCGAACTCGGCGCGCTGCTCGGCGCCTTGCTTCCCGAAGCTCGCGCCCGGTACGACGCGGCGGAAGCCTGCGAGCGGGAGGCCGCGGCCGGCGTCCTGGCCGATGTCTTCCAGACTGCCGGGATGGCCGCGAACGTGTGGGGTGCGCGAGACCTGGCCTATGCGGCGCTCACCTACGGCCGGCAGATCGCCGTGCAGGCCGGTGACGATCTACGGGATGCCCACCTGGCCGCCACCACGGCGTGGGTGAATCTCCGGGACGGGCGGACCGCGCAGGGCTTCGCGCTCGCTGCGGCCCAGGCCGACCGGATCGAGCCGAAGATGTCCGAGCACGATCCGGACCGGCTGTCGGTGTACGGGCAGCTCGTCACGAACGCAGCCGTGGCCGCGTCCCGGGGTGGCGCCGCACCGGACACCGCGCGGGAGTACCTCTCGCAGGCGCATGCCGTCGGCGCCCGCCTCGGGGCAGAGCACGCTCGTGGTCGGCATGCCCAACCCTTCGGGCCGCTACGCCGCCACGCAGGCGATGAGCATCGCTGTTGCCCTCGGCGACACCGGCGGTGCGCTCCGGCTCATGGACACCATCCGGCTGGACGACACGGTGCCCCTGGCCACTCGGGCCCGCTACGGCCTCGACGTGGCGTTGACGCACGTGGAGTGCCGTCGGTGGGACCAGGCTGCCGACACCCTGGAAAAGGTCTGCGGCATGGCGCCGGGGTGGGTACGGCACCAAATGCTGCCCGGAGTGATCATCTCTCGTCTCGCGGGCGTGTCCGTCGCGCGGCTCCGTGCGCTCGCCCACGCGGCCGGGGTGCCCCTCGCCGTCCGCTGACGGACACCGCCACGCGCCATAGCAGCTCCCGCAGCCGCCACCAGCCTGACTGCCATGCCCCGTTGCAGTCCTGCGGGAGGACGAACGTGTAGCAGCACGGGACGTGGCAGTCCGTCGCGTCATGACTTCGTGGCGCCGCCACGAGCCGTATCTGTCCCGAGTGCATCGCCGACAGCACGCTGACCGCATGCCGAAATTTCCACCCGGCGGCATCGGACACGTGCCGGTTGCCGTCTACTGCTGTGCGGCCGAGGCGGCCGCTGTCCGCGAAGCCGAGCGCCGCGCACGCCACTACGCCGACGCCCGGCACTGGCACGTGGCCGGCACCTGGTCCGACGACGATCCGGGGGTGCCCCTGGATGCCCGCCCGGCTTGGGCGGCTGTCACGAGCGCGCTGTCCTCGGGGCTGGTCCGTGGGATCGTCGTCGCGAGGATCTCTCACCTGGCTGAAGACGCCGGTCAGTTCGCCGCGCTTGGTGTCCTCATCCGTGACCGGGGCGGCTTCCTCGCCGAGGCGACGTCGCCGCCGGCCCGCCAGACCCCGGGGCAGTACGAACGCCGCCGCATCTTGCTCGAAGCCTCCTCGGGCTGGTGGCGGTGGGGCGACCTCGTGCCGGGAGCCGCCTCGTGACCCGGGCACGGGCGGAGGTTGGCGACCTGGTCGAGGACGCCGACGGACATCGCACCATCGTCACCGACATCAAGCAGGGCACCACCTGGGTCCTGCGCCCGGCATCGGGCGGCACCACGCCCCGGTGGGAGACGGACGACCCCGACGCGCTGCACGTACTCGAGACACGTGCAGACCGCCTGAACCGTGAGAAGAGCGCCTGATGCACAGCCGCCACAAACTCCGCGGTGGCACTGATGCGGTCGAGCGCTTCTGCGTCGGGGTGTGGTTCACCGGCCACCTCGCTGCCGTATTCACGCTCGGTGCCCTGATCACCGACGACGATCAGGACCTCATCGCCAGCCACCGGTCGTCTGACAGCCAGCCGGATGCCGGTCCGGAGGCTGCCGACCACACGGTCTAGCCCTCCGTTGTCGGCTCTACTCAGCCCGCACGGTGCGCTGACCTCGATGACTGACAGCTCCTCGCCAGATCACTTCCCTCCATCACGCCCAGAAGGCGGACTCGCCGTGTACGCATTCGGCATCTGCATCGACCGGCACTACCTGACCTCCGGCCTCACCACGATCGCCTCGCTGGCGGACAGTCTCAGCCCTCGTACCCGCAAGGCCGCGGCGCTGCGGTTCCTCAGCTTCGACCTCGGAGCGCCTCAGGCACTGCTCTTGGCCGACCTCGCCAAGCGGGTCGGCTTCGGCTCGTTCGCGCTGGCCCGTCGTGCCCCGCTCCGCTCCGCACGGATGGCGGACACCTCGTACATCACCGTCACCACCTATCTGCGATTCGAGTTCACTCCTGCGTTCGTCCGCCGCCCGTACCTGATCTACGTGGACGCCGACGTCCTGGTCCGCGGCGACCTGACCACCCCACTCGACGCTCTCCGCCCCGGTGAGGTCGGCGCCGTACGCGACGAGTTCAACCCGGCGGTCGGCAGCTGTCCCGCCCTGCCGGGCGCCGCGGAACGCTGGCCGCATCTGAGGGATCGGCCCTACTACAACGCCGGTCTCCTGTGGGCTCACACCGCTGATCTGCCGCGTATCCGCCACGGCGTCGAGCAGGCGCTGAGCAGGCACCGCCGGCACATCCTCCACAACGACCAGGACGCCCTGAACCTGTGGCTCCTCCACACCGGCCGCGTGCGGGCGGTCGACGCCGCATACAACCGGTTCGAGGTGGGCCGGTACCTCGAACGCGGTGACTGGGTACGCCGCGTCGTCACCCGGCCCCTGCGGCCGGACCCGGCCGCGCGTTTGATCCACTTCGTGGGTCCCGAGAAACCCTGGCAGACGGACTGTCCGGGCACGGAAGACGTACGGGAGTACCGCACTGCCCTGAAGCGGATCCTGCGGCACGTCCGCGCGCTGGGCGCCGCCCATCCCGAGCCGGCGGGGCTTCCATGACCAAGCCGCCGGCCATGGTCTCCCGAGCATGCAGCACCCTGCTCGGAACGCCGGCCCAAACCGCGGAGCGCTTGTCGGCGGGCTCCCGGACGGCCGTGTTCCGGGTCGGCCTCCGCGACGGCCGCGGCGTGATCGTGAAGCTGTACGACCGTACCGCCCGCCGCAACGCGCTGACCGAGGCCGCCGCCATCCGCGCGGCCCGCGTCGCTGTGCCTGTTCCGCACGTGCTGGCCTGCGGCACCATCTCTGACCAGGGGGCCACCGCTCTCATCACGTCTGACCTCGGCACGCTCACGCTGGGTGCTGCCATTCGCTCCGGCGACATCCCGCATGCTCAAGCCCTCAAGGATCTCGGCGGCCTTCTCGCTCGCCTGCACCAAGCACCGGTCGAGCAGGCGGTGCCCCGCCGCCCGTTCTTCGACTCCGTCTCGTCCCTGGCCCGCCGGTGCCCACCCGATCTGCTGCACCGGATCGGCCCTGCCCTGGCCGTCATCACCAGCGCGCCGGACAGAGCACCCAGCGTGTGGTGCCACGGCGACATCCACTTCGACAACGTGGTCGTCTCCGGCCCGCGCGGCACGTGCTACCTGGTCGACTTCACCGATGCCGCGCCGGGCCGGCGGGAGGCGGACGTCGCCCATGCCCTCGTCATGACCGCGGCCCACACTCCGTGGGACCGCGGCACCCTGCTCGACGCCTACACGGCGCCCCTGGACGAATCCCGGCTTTCGGCGTGGTTGGTCCTCCACACAGCGCGCTGCTGGGTCCACGCCACGTCAGGCACCAGCCGCCGCTTGTGGTCGGACCGCCTGGCCGACCTGAGCCGTCAGACACCGCACCTCTTCCGTACAACCCGAAGGGAAGGGACACCCCGATGACCAGCCCTGGACTGACGGTGGTCATTCCAGCCCACAACGAAGCCGCCTATCTGCCCCGATACCTCCCCACCGTCCTCGCCTCCCTCGAACGGTGGCAGGAGACGAGCGACGACCGAGGGGAGGTGATCGTGGTGGACAACGCCTCCACCGACGCCACCGCCGACATGGCCGCCTCCTTCGGCGTCCGAGTGATCAGCGAGTCCGTCCGCAACATCGGGCGGGTCCGCAACGCCGGCGCGGCTGCCGCCGAAGGCCGCAGGCTGTTCTTCACGGACGCCGACGTCGCCCTGCCCATGGAGGCGATCAGCGCCGCGGTCACCGCGATGGACAACGGCGCCGTCGGCGGTGCCATCCCGCCGCTCTACACACCCAAACGGCTCGGCGCGCGGCTGCTCTGTGCCTACTGGGACCACTACCGGGAAGCGCAAGGCGGCGCGCAAGGTGTCGCCCAGTTCGCCACGGCCCCCGCATTCCACGCGGTCGGCGGGTACCGCGACGACCTGTTCATGAGCGAGGACGTCGAGTTCTTCCACCGCCTGACGACCTACGGCCGCCGCATGAACGCACCGGTCGCGATCCTCGACGAGCTGCGCGTACGCCCCTCCACCCGCCGCTACGACCAGTGGTCCAGCCTCCGGATGCTGTGGTGGCAGAACCCCGTCACCGCACGGTTGCGGCTCGGCTCCCCCCGCATGTGGCGCCACTGGTACCAGAGCACCGTCCGATGACTCCGGAGTCCACCATGACCGTGCCGCCGCCCGTGCCGGACGCGGAAGGGATCTACACCTTCCCCGACAACCTCATGCACGCCCACCAACGGTGGACCGAGCGCCTGGCCGAACGCCACCGCGCCCACGACCACCGGGTCATCGAGCTCAAGGCCCCGCACAGCGGGCAGCGCTACCTCATCGAGATGCGCCGCCCGGCCGGCCGCCCCGTGCTGGCCATCGAACCGCACCACGACGACTTCGCCCTGTCCGCCTCCGGCACCTTCCTCGCCCACCCCCGGCCGCTCACCGTGACCACGGTGTTCACCCGCTCCACCAGCGTCCATCCGACCCTGGAAGACGCTTACGGCACCGAGTCCGCCGTATCCGACCTGCGCAACCGGGAAGGCGCCGCCGCCCTGGCACCTTTGGCGGCCGACCAGGTCCTCCTCGGCCACAGAGACGCCGAACCTCCGTACCGCCCCTTCGACCAGGACCGTCTGGACCAGATCACGGACGAGCTCCGCGAGATCGCCGAAGCCCACCCCGACGCCGAACTCCTCGCCCCGGCCGCCGTCACCCGCCACCCCGACCACCTCCTCGTACACGCGGCGGCAGTACGCATCGGATGCCGCTGGTTCTGGGAAGACCTCGCCTTCTGGCCGACCTACGCCCTGGCCGGCTGCGACCAGCACCTCTTCCGAGCGCGCACCGGCCACACCCTCGTACCCGAGCTGGTCGACATCTCCGACGTCGTGCTCGACAAGGTCACGGTGCTGCACATGCACGGCTCGCAGATGCACCCCGCTCGGAAGATGTACCGGCCGATCCGGCACGCCTGGACCGCGGCGGCCGACCTCCTGAGCGGCACGGGAACCTTCGCCGAACGCTTCTACCGGACGGAGTCGCTGTGAAGATCATCGCGCTCGAAGGGCCCTCGTACGCCGGGAAGTCCACCGTGATTCGCCACCTGCGCACGCGCGGCATCGAGGAGCGGGCCTTCGTGTCGGACTGCTACGTCCAGCACATCGCCCGTCGCACCGACATCCCGCCCGCTCGAACCGCGTCCGCAGCCGACCAGCTCGCCGCGTTCGAGACCTTCATGGGCGTCGAAGGCAGTCGCGTGCGCCGGGCACTCACCGGCTCCAAGCCCGTCGTCCTCCTCGACCGTTCGGTGGACACCCTCCTGGCCCACGCCCACGCACTGGACGCCCTGTTCGGCTACGACGTCCACCACCGCCTGCGCGACCGCCTCCAGGAGCTGCCGTTCCTGCGCCCCCACCACACCCTCTACCTGGACGTGCCGACCGAAGAACTGGCCCTGCGCCGCAAGGCCGCCGGGCACACGGCGGCGGAGTCCGGATACTTCCTCCACGAGCCGGCGTTCCTCGGCCACACACGGGACTACTTCGTCTCCGCCGCGCAGCCACCGGTCTCGCGTGAAGTGACCGTCATCCCCGCCGACACCAGCCCGGACGCGGTCGCGCACGCGGTGGAAGCCCTCGTCACGTACTGGACCAGGTGACCGGCCCATGCCGACAGCCCTCTTCGCATGGCGACGCACCCCACCACCGCTCCTTATCGGCGGAGCCGAGGTCACCCAGCAACTCCTCGCCGAGGAACTCGCGGCAGCCGGATGGCGCACCGTCTACCTCGGCTCCCACCAAGCACCCTGGGACCAGACCCCGCAGATCACCGCTGTGCGGACCTTCCTCGACGAGCACGCCACCACGTACGAGGAGTCCCAGGAGGAGCTGCACTACAGGTGGAACGGAGTGAACTGCATCGCGGTACCGCAGCAGCGGATCACGTCAGCTCTGCGGAGCATGCTGTCCCGGGTGCGGCCGGACGTGGTGTTCACCTCACAGGAAGGTGCGGCCGACATCGCCGCCCAGGCCCGGCCCACTGCCCTCGTCGCAGGCATCCTGCACTCGGTGTCCAGGACGGGGCTGGGCGTCCTGGACGGCCGGCCACATCATGGACTGGCCGTCTCCGAGTTCGTTCTCAGACGTGCGCCCCGGACCGAGGGCACCCGGCTGTCCGTCCTGTACCCGCCCTTCACACCGCCGGGGCCTGGGCAGCACTGGCGTGAGCGGACCGGGGCCGTGCTCATGGTCAACCCGATCCCAGCGAAAGGCGCCGACCTCCTGCACCAGCTCATCCGACGCCTGCCCGAGCAGCGCTTCACGCTCGTGGAAGGCTGGTGGAACACCGCCGAGCAGTTCGCCGGCTACCCCAATGTGACCTACGTGCCGCGCGTCTACGACATGAGTCCCCTCTACCGCAGCCATCGCCTCCTGCTGGTGCCGTCCACGGTGGAGGACGCCTTCCCCCGCGTGATCATCGAAGCAGCGCTGCACGGGACCCCAAGCATCGGCAGCGCCCGCGGCGGCATCCCCGAAGCCATAGGCAACGCAGGCATCGTGCTCTCCGCCGAGGCCGGCGCGGAAGAGTGGGCGGACGCCATCCGCGCCGCCGACCACCACACCCTGGGGGAGCAGGCTCGGCAACGAGCGACGGCCTTCACCAGCCCCCGCCTGCCGGACCTCGAACGCCTCGGGATCTACCCTGCCGCGAACGCGTCCTCGACCTGATCCAGCCGGGCCGTCCACCAGTGCAGCAGCGCCTCGTCCGCGGTGAACAGCTCGTCGAAGGAGAAGTCACCTCGGTCGTAGTGGAACTCCAGCTGCCAGAAGTCCGTCATCCGCTTCCACCACAGCCGCCGAGCACCATCCACCAGCGCAGACGGCTCCAGCGGCACCACGGATCGATATCCCTCGACGAACGCCGACACCCGCCCAAGGTCGAACACCCCGCCCACCCCGAACTGCACCTGAGCCGTCCGCACGACCTCCTCCGCGTACGGGCGCACCGCGATCCGGTCCCAGTCCAGGATGGCGGCGAGTTCCCCGCTTTCCCACAGCAGATTCCTGTGCTGAAGGTCACCATGAGTCCACCCGTGGTCACCCTCAGGCGTCACAGATCGCGGACGGTGATCGGCGTACTTGAGGACGAGGGCCCGCCGGTGATCCAAGGCGGTAGCGGCTGCTTGATCAAAGTCGCTGTCTGTCCCTTTGTCGCGTACGGCCGCGGACAGCCGCTCGGCCTTCTCCACCGCCCGCTCCGGCGACGTGTCGTCCGTGGTGATCGTCTTTGGCACCCCGGGTAGCAGCCCCCGACCGCAAGCCCTGCCCAGGCTCGCGTGCAGACGACCCAGGTGTGCGCCCAGTGCCCTCACCTGGGACAAGGTGAGATCGACGCCCCGAACATGGGCGCCGGCCACCCACGGGAACAGGCACCAGGCGCCACCGCCGACCTGGGCCACCAGCGACCCCGAGACCGTGGGGACGGGGGCAGCCACCGGGACGCCCTCAGCACCGAGGGCGTCCAGCACGCCGAGATTGCGCTGCAACCGCCCCATCGAGACATCCGTGACCCGCTTCAAAGCGAACTGCCCGGCCAGGGTGTCCAGCCTCCAGTTCGCGTTCATCAGCCCGCCAGCGAGATAACAGCGCTCTTGCACATCTCCAAGGGCGAAGACCTCGCTCAGCTCTGCGAGCGCACTGTCGGCGATGTCGCTCCGGGGAGCCACGGTCGCATCAATCACCTCACAGACGATACGCGAGCAGCCCCCGCCCCAGCATGGCGATCACCCGAACGCGGCCTGATTCCGGCATCCCGCTCTCTGCTCCTGCCCAAAGGTCCGTATCTGGCTCCACTACGACTTCACCAGGATCGGAATGCGGATCTCACCTCTTCAGCACCGGCACCCCGGACAGAAAGCCTGTGCCTGTACAGATCAGGCCAACATCGTTGAGCGCCGGACGCAGCACCCCCATCGTTGATCCCGCTTCTCACCTGGGCGATCAAGGATTCGGCCGCTGGGCGCAACCCGCCAAGGTGCGGCCGAACGGGTTTCACTCTCGCCAGGAGACCTGGTTATCGCCGTGCTCCGTGGGCAGGATGTGCCCGCTCAAGGGCGGGGTTCCGGGGGAGGTGGCGTATGTACCTGCTGCCTTGGCGCGTTTCACTGCCGGGCGGTTCGTCCCGCAACGGCGGGAAGAAGTCCGGCTCTCCGGACTCCTTCCCGGGCGTCCCTGTGCAGACGGACCCGGGCGGGCAAAGCAGTACCGGTGGTCACTGGACGTGGCGGACCGCCTACGCCGAGCGCGATGATGTCCACCGTGCGAACACGGTGACCCGCCAGCTGGCCGGCGTCATGCACGCTCGCGTCGACCGCATCGGACAGGCGCGAGATCTGATCGGACGCTGGCAGGACCGCGCGCTGGGACGACAGCAGCGGGAGATTCGGCAACTGCCGGACACAGCAGGAGAGAAACTCGCCCAGTGGGCGTTGGACAACGTACTCAATACACGTAAGCGACCAGCACCTTCATTCGGCTTCGGCCTGGCCCCGGTCCTCACCCACAGCGTCGCGGCCCGACGCCAGAGGCGGATGCGTGGCCTGCTCCTCGCAGCGGTCGTCGCCCTGATCGCCGTACGCCATCCATGGGGGACGGGAGCACTGGTCGTGGCGGCACTCCTGTACCAGTTCTTCATCTCCGCCGGACTCTTCAGCTCCTTGCTCCGCTGGGGTCTCAGTTCCCTGGTGCCCATGGCCGTCCTGGTCGTTGGCAGCATCGTGACCTGGGCGCAACTACGGTCCCACTCGGTCGTGCTCAAGTTCGCCGTACAGGACGCCGTCTCGGCCGGAGTCTGGCTGACCCTTCTCCTGATAGCCGTCTATACGGTGGACGGCTGGGTAGCACTGGGCTACATGGCCTCCCTGAGGCCGTCACGCAAGCGCATCGCATCACGCCCGCGCTTCGCCCCGCGGGCGGCCGGCCGCATTGCCGAATGTCAGGCGGCCGAGCTGTGGCAGAGCACTCCGTACCGTAAGGAAGGGAACGGCGTACATCGCTTTGTGGGCGCCGGCCACGACGCCTGGCGTTCGGGCGGGCCGCGCATCCAGCTCACACCCGCTCGCCGCGCGGTCGACGACGAAGCAGGCAGGGGAGACAGCCCACAGCCGAGCCGAAGCACAGACGGCGAACTTTCCGGAGACAGTGACCAGAGCGGTATCCGCAAGTTCGAGGCCGATGAACTGCTGGACAAGGTGCGCGACGAACTGAAGGGCCTCAGCGGTGTCCTCGTCGAGACCCATGCCCTGCCCCACTGCAACGTCTTCGAGACCCTCGCCGTGCCGCAGTCCCGATGGAAGAGCCTCACGCGCGTACCGGACCGCCCCAGGAAGGAGGCGGAGGCGGTCAGCTCCGGGCAGACGCAACATGCGCCCTGGCCTGAAGCGCGGGAGATGATCGCCGAAGGAAGGCAGGCACCCTCTGGGCACCTCTCACGCCGCTACCTCGCTGCGCAAGTCGTCGACTGGGAAGGGCAGATCGTCGTCACTGTCTTCGCTCACGCGGCGCTGGAGGGCAAGACACTTCACTTCGTGACACGCCCCCACGTCCTGGCCCCGCTCAGGCCGGAAGTCCGCGTCGTACCCGCCAGCGGCAAGGCGCTGGCGGGCAAGATCCTGCTCGCACCGGTCCATGCCCTCGGTGACACGGTTGCCCTGGCGCACAGGTCATACGGAGTCCTCATCCGCGCCCTGAGCAGCCTCATGCCCGGCGCGCTCGGACGTGTCATGCGCCGGCAGGTGACCATGGCTCTGGGCAAGAGAGCCGAGGTCGACGACAAACCGGTCAGCCTGCGCGAGCACTGCGCGCTCGTCGAGCCGGAGGACATGCACGAGATCGAGGACGCCCAACGCCATGTCTCCATCCTCCAGTCCCGCATGTTCAGCACGGTCAGCGCCTTCCTTGACGACCACGGGGTGTTCACCGGCGAGTTCCGGCGGCAGGCGGCGGATTTCGTCACGCAGGTCTTCATCACCGGCGACCACAACCAGGTCAACACCGGCACCGTGCACGGCGGCCAGACTCAGACGGCCCCGACCAACGACGCTACGGCGAAAGGATGACGATGGGCATCTGGCAAGGACGACGCGGCACGAGTGACGGAGGCGTGCACATCACAGGCAGCGGCAACCAGATCAACACTGGGCGGATCGGCGGAGACCAGCGGCAGGTCCACATCAGCGGATCTGCCCCCGAAGCCGCCCAGCTCCTGGCCACCGCGCAGGCGAAGCTGGACGAACTGACCGCCGCCCTGGAAGAACACGCACCGGAACTGAGCAACCCGGACCTCGCCCGCCGCACAGCCGCCCGTATCGGTGAAGAACTGGACAGTCCGAGCCCTGACCAGCGCCGTCTGAGGGAGAACCTCGAGGACCTCGGTCTGGCCGTCGGGGCAGTGGCGTCCGTGGTGACCATCCTGCAGGCACTTACCACCGCAGTAGTGGCGCTGCACGGATGAGGGCCGCACCGGAACAGCGGTGTCGGAGCCATCCGGGAGGCAGAGGCCGGGATTCAAATCCCGCCACCATGATGCCGTAATACCAGGTCAGGGCCCTGATCCGCGAGAGTGGACCGGCTCCTGTCTCGGACGACTCACGTGGTCAGCCGCCTTGATCAGGCCAGCGTCGTGACAACGTCGACCGGGTCGACGGGGGCGTCGCGGATCGACGAGCGGTTCTCGACGAGCGTGACGAGTTCTTCGAGCTGCTCTCGGAGGGGGCCGGGGCGTCGATGTCGAGGTGGAAGCGGACCATTTGCAGGCCGAGCGGACGGTGGGAGTGACGCCGAGGAAGCCACGGACGCGGTCGGGGAACGCGGCGCGGATGATCCACTCGACTCGCCAGATCCCGGCGACGGCACCGGGGTCGATGACGGTGACGGGGTGCCGCGTCCGAGAGCGGCCTGTACGGTCCAGCGGCCGGTGCTCTTCCAGCCTGCAGCGTCGGCGCCGATGCCGCCCGGCTTGAGGAGCGGGGTGTACTCGTCGATGACGACGTCGGTCACGCACCCTGATCATCAGGCGGCGTGGGCGTTCAAGGTCGGCCATCAACTCCTCCAGGGTCCCGGCCGGCACGAAGGTGCCTTCGTGGCCGTACTCCTCGACGAGTGCGCGGGTGCGGACCGGGGTGCAGTGGTGGGCGATGACGGTGTGGCCGTGGCGGGCGAAGTTGTGGAGCGGCCATTCAGCGTGGTCACGGATATCAACGGCGACCTTGGCAGTCGTCACGTCACGACCGGCCCTCGTGGTCAGCGAAGACACGATCAGCCATCTCATCAACCTGATCCAACAGGTTCCTCAGCTCGGTCGTCTTCGCACGGACGGAGGCAGCATCCGCGAATTCCTCGTCGCGGATGTAGATGATCGGATGCATGTCCTCGCCGGAGAGGGAAACCATGCCGGCCTCCAGAACCGGGCCGTCACTGCCCGCTACTTTCAGATTGTGGCGGCTGTGGTCGACGTGGAGTCCGGTCTCAGTGCAGTCGCGGTAGAGCGCACAGGCGAGTTGCTTGTGACGTTCGCGGGAGATGAGCTGAGCGATGGCGCCGAGGGTGGCCACAGGGTCCGGGGAGTCAGTGACGATATCGATGATCGTCTCGTGCCAGGCGTCCAAAGCCGGGCTGCCGAGCCCGACCGCATCGGCAGCGACGTGGTTGGCCTTGAGCTGGGCAATGACATGCGCGGCGGGTGATGACGTCATGCTGGTGTCACCTCTGCTTCGACTCCGCACCTTTCGGCAAGGAGGTGGAAGACAGCGCTAATCATGGCCAACGGGTCGGTGCCCGGCGCCATCGGCGCGCAGATGATTACACCGTTGATGAAGTCCTCTATGTGCTCGTCGAGACGTCCGGCTTCCCGCATGTGGTTACGGAAGCCTTCCATGATCTCGCTGACGGCATCGGTGCGATCGGTGATGTCGGCGCACGAAGCGCACAGCCCGTACTGGTTGCCGGTCTTGCCGGTGCGGACCGTAACGGCGGGGCCACCCTCATAGACGCACACGGAGATGTCCTGGAGTGTCATATCGGTGTCACCTCCTGGTACGCGAGGTGGACTCTGAGGGCTGAAAGGCGGGTACGCGGGTCCTGGCCGATGGGGACGACGAAGACCCGCTCGCCTTTCAGCTCCAGGTAATGGGCGACGTAACCTTCGCGAAGCTCAGGCTCCAGGATGGATATGTCCCACTCCATCACGCGGAGGCCGTATTTGACGGTGAGGGCCTCGAAGTCCGTCACCGGGTCGGATTTGATGTCGGGCGAGCGGTTCGGGTTGCCGTTGTCCGGCGTGAGAACTCCGCCGACTGCCTGGTGCTCTTGCGCGCCTTGGGACTCCATTCGACTGACGTCGTCGGTGGTTGCTGCCGTCTGCGGCACCCTGCGCCTCCTCGAATCGAGCAAAGGGTTGTGGTCTCGCGGCGGAGATATGACCAGCCGCTGAGCTCCTCTCTTGATAGACGTTCCGGCAGGTACGATCGATATGTACGCCTCGTTCGAGGGCCCCCTTCCGGGAAGTCACTAACTCTCGACGGAAAGCGCGTACAATGCGCCGCTTCAATGCCTCCGCTTCTAACTTTCCAGTCACCAAACGATCGAATCACGCCCAAGAACGACCATCGGTCGTACCTTCCGTCGCCGCTCAGCCATCCTGGCAACCGGGACTTACAACTGATCAGAGTTGGCAGGAGAGGTAGTGGGAGAAGAACGTCAAGATGTGGACGGATACGTAACCGACCCGCCGGTAATCAAGCAGCTGATGATGATCAGCGACCTGAAGGAAGCTTACGATCTCGCCCAATCAGCAGCTCACCTCGGTTTCGGCGTTCGGATCAGCAACGTGATGAACACGCTCCCGGACCGGACAGCCCCCGGCAAGGAAGCCCACCTGCAGGAAACGTGGACGGTGGAGATCCTCGATGACGTGCCGCTGGACCCCGACGAGCTGAAGAGGACTTGACACCGACGGAGAAGGCACAGTACCGGCATTCTTGGTGCCGAGCAGAGCGCACCTTCCCGGCAGCGGCTCATGCTGCAGGCTCCCGGGCCGGACATGTGCTGCCGCAACACCGCATCACGGCGCACACCTCAGAAGTGCCCTCCCCGCATGCCTGCCGGGGCTACAGGGCAGGCCAGGGATCCCCTTGGAGCTTCGTGCCCATAGCGTGCCCTTAAGAGGGGAAAGCAGCGGTCAACAGCGACGCAAACTGGTCCGCACGACCATCCAAGGAAATGACATATGTCCAGGTCAGAGGCATAGCACCCGCCCAAGCGCCGTCGCTTCCCAAGCTGAGAGCGCGAGTTCGATTCTCGTCACCCGCTCCACCACGAACCCCCAGGTCATCGACCCGGGGGTTGCTTGTTGTCCAGTCCGATTCGGGGCCGATGCGCCCTCCGCGCGCCCTGACCGCAGGCCCACGCCTCCCTTCGGGGCTTTTTGCGCGCCGATCCAGCCGACCCATATCGCCTCGTCTCGAATACCGAGACGCGGTTCACGTGGCCTGCGCCACTCCTATTGCCCGCAGACGGGAAGTCGCTCACGCAAAGCAATGGTGCTCACGGCCACAGCGGCTGCCACACGTCGGGCCCTCTTCCGAGGCCGGCGGTCGGAATCGCGGCAGCATCGGCGCGGTGCCGGAGGCCCTCCCACATCACCCTGGCCGAGCCTCCGCCCGCGCGATTCGCCGAACAAGGGCCAGGCGGATCGACCGGCCTTGCCGGTACGGTGTCGCCCCCTCCCGCCCACGTGGTGACGACCAGGCCGTAAACACCTTGCCCAGCAGCTGGGAGGTCTCGCGGATCACGCCACTGCGGGGCTCGGGCCTGGGGGAGCCGCGGCGTCCGAGTTCCACGCAACGAGTTCGGTACTGCCGGTCGGCGGTCAGGCCGAGCTCGTGCAGCCGATGGGCCAGAGCCATGGCAGCGGCCTTCCAGCGGCGCTCGGCCTGAAGGATCCCGTCGGTGCTCGCACGGGGCGTGGGCGAGGACGTCCGCCCGTGGCATCAAGAGCGCTGCCGCGAACCGATGGGCCTCGGCTTCAGCCTGCGGACCGGGCGGCAGCTGCTCTTCGCCGTGGAGAACCAGGTGTCCGGGTTCGTGGGCTGCGCCGAAACGCCCGCCTTCCGCTGTCTTCTCGGTACTCGACGGCACGAACGGGATCCCGCGGACCCGGAAGGAGAACGCGCCGGCCTCGGGACGGTCGCGGAACACTTCGAGGGCCCTGCACACGTCCTCCCCGGTGGCATGCCACACCTCGGTGACCGGGTGCCGCGACCGACTCGCGCAGCATCTCCGCGCACGTTCGCGCCTGCGGCGGGTGCGGGAACAGCTCGGGCCCCTCGATGGCCGGACACGGCGGTGGTCAGGCCCTTTCCGCGGAGACGGTCAGCACACCCGCGGTCTCCGCCCCGTTCGAGGCGTTGACCGCAGACTCCGCCCTGGGAAGCGCCTGACGCAGAAAAGTGCCGGCGAATCGTCCGCCGAACACCAGGGGCGCCAGGACGACCTCGCGGGTCGGCGGGTTCGCCCCCGGCAGGTCCACCAGGGCCGGCGGGACCCGGTACTGCAGGACATAGCGCTCACCCGGCTCCCGCAGGTACCCGGTGAGCATGGCACGCCACGCCGTGTCGTCCAGGGTGAAGCCGTAGGTCATGTCCTTGCCGCCGTATGCCGACGCGGGCTTGCACAGGATCTGCTCGCGGGCGGCGACCGCCCGGTCCAGGGTCTCCTCGCGCAGCCGGAACGTCTCGGGCACGTGCAGCTCGACCAGGGCACGCTCCTCGTCGTCGAGCAGGTGCCTGTACGCCTCGTCGAAGAGCAGCGCCAGGTTGGCCTTGTTGTCGTACAGGGCCGCGGCGGGGGCACCGATGAAGTCGACCTTCCGCGCGGTATCGAGCTCCATCAGACGGCGGGTGAGCGTCGGGGGCACGTGGCGCCGGGTTTCGTGCCAGGTGTACGCGGTGAACACGGCGTCGATCCGCCGGCCCTCGAAGAACACGCCGCTGTCGGTGAGTTCGAGGTCGTGCACCAGGCCGCAGCTGACCTCGTGTCCGGCCGAGCGCACCATGTCGACGAAGAAGCGCCGGCCCGAGTCGAGGTCCGCGGGGTTCGCGGTTGCCTCGAAGACGTGCAGCGGACCATCGGAATGCCGCTCCGTCAGGCCGCCGAACACCTCCAGCCACAGGCGTGACGTGTCAGGCGCCTCCACCCGCAAACCCCTGGCTGCGAGGAAGCGGGCGTACGCCGAGACCAGTGTGGCCTTCGTGTACGGCGCGCAGGTGCTGAGGCCACCCAGGGAGGTGGCCACGTTCAGCTCGACCAGCTTGAGGCCCTCGTCGGTGACCACCAGATCCGGACGCATGAACGCCTTGGCCACCCGGGCCAGACGAGGGCTCGCGAGCGCCTCGCACATCAGGGCCGCGTCCTCGGCGGGCACACCCAGGTATGCCACCCAGGCGCCGAGGTCGTCGCCGAACACCCGGTTCGGGAACCCGGAGATCAGCTCGGAAAGCCGCACGCCGACCGTGGCGACCTCTTCGGCTGCCTCGGGGGAGAGGAACTGCGGTGGATACGCGTGCGACCAGCCCGCACGGTGAATGCTCTCGGTGAACTCTTCGCGATCGGTCTCGGCTTCGCGGGTGGCCTCGAAATCCGTCCACGCGGTGACCGCGCGACGGTCGAGTGCGGACCACACGTCCGCAGCGCCCGGCTGCACCCCGGCACTCACTTCAGCTTCCCTGCGGTACGCAGCGCGGCGAGGACGGCGTTGACGGCCTCGGACGACTTGTCCTCGCCAGTGGCGCGCCGGTGGTAGCTCAGGCCTCCCGGGTTCACCATGTTGACCTCGATGACGTAGGGGAACGCGAGGTCGATACCCGAGTAGAAGATGCCGAGGTCCATCATCCGCTTGCCGAGCTCCCTTACGAGCGCGTCTTCCTCGGTGGTCAGTTCGAGGGCAGCGAAGCGGGCACCGAGGGTGGCGTTGGAGCGGTGGTCGTTTTCCGGGTGGAAGCGCAGGAAGCCGGAGACCGGCTGGTCGCCCGCGATGATCACGCGTTTCTCGTTGGTGCGGACGTTGGGGATGTACTCCTGGACGGCGGTGTGCCGTTTGGCCATGCCGATGATGTCGCGGCCGTAGCGGCCGATACGGGACATGGCGTTGCCGGTGGCGGAGGCGAGAATCGCCGAGCGGTTGCGGTCCCGCTTGTTGACCACGTACACATCCGCGCCGCAACCGTCGCTGGTGGGCTTGACGACCCAGGAGCGGTCGCCGTCGGACTCGACGAGGTTGTTCAGGAAGTCGAAGTCGTTGGTGACATAGGAGACCGGAAGGTTCCCGGTGGGCACGATCGCGCCCAGACTGGACTTGGTGTTGAGGTAGAAGAGCGCACCGGCGTCGTTGACGAACGGCACGCGCTGGTTCAGCAGCCACAGGAGCTGGAAGGAGTCGTTGCCGGCCTCGGGGTGGGTGCCCGCGAGGACCCACACGAGGTCGAAGTCCTCAGCGGATGCGTAGGACTCGCGCAGCGCCGGAAAGTCGCCGCCGGCCACGAACTCCTCGGACAGCTTGACCCGGTCGCAGACCACGACCGACTCGTGCACGCACAGGGTGTCGATGTCGCCGATGTGGACGTCGTGGCCTTCGCGGTACAGGGCGCTCGGGATGATCGAGTGGTTGTTCAGCTCGAACTTCGAGGCCTCGGATACCAGGATCAGGATCTTGTACGGCAAGGGGGTACCTCTCGAGAGGAGAAGGAAAGGGGGAGTCGCTCAGGTGCCTGCGGTCAGTGTCCGGACCGCCACGGCGAGGTGGTTTTCCAGCTCGCCGCGGGTGTCGGCGACGGCCAGTACGAAGCCGTGCCGGTCGCCTGACGCGGCTACGGCGGCCGGCTGCCGGCCGGCCGACGCGGTGATCCGGACCTCTTCGACGCCGGGCAGTGAGGCCACGAGTGAGGTCGAGAGGGCTTGGGTCAAGACAGGCCGGTCGAAGGTGACGTAGCGAATGCCCGCTACCCGGTTGCGGCTCGGTGCGTCCTGGACCGGCAACCCGAAGACGGCCGCCATCGACTGCGCGAAGACGTCCTCTCCGAGCGCCAGATTCAGCATGTCGCTGATCCGGTCGCCGCCGGGACGGCCGTGCGACTCGATGAGACGGGGGCCCGCCGGGGTCACCATGACCTCGGTGTGCGAGGTGCCATAGCAGTGGCCGGCTGCGTCCAGGGTCGCGCCGACCAGATCGGAGATCGCCGCTTCGGTCTCGGTCGCCAGGCGGACGGGGAGGGTGTGCCCGGACTCGACGAAGTGAGGCATACCCGTGGTGATCTTCTCGGTGATGGCCAGGATCCGGTGGCCCGACGCCGAGCTCATGGCCTCGACGCTGTACTCGGCACCGGACAGGAACTCTTCGACGAGCAGGGGTCCTTGCCAGTTCAGGCGCGCGGCGTACTGTTCGGCCTCGGCCAGGTCGGCGATGTACTGCACGCCCGAGCTGCCCGTACCGTCGACGGGCTTGGCGATGCACGGAAAGCCGACCTTCACCATCGCAGGCAGCAGTTCGCCGGGCGTGGCTGCCAGGGCGTAGGCGACGGGCACACCGGCCTTGTCTCCGACCAGGGCCCGCAGTTCGGCTTTGTTCTTGAGTGCGGCCGGTGCGTACGGCGGATTGCCGGGCCAGCCGAGCTCCCCGTTGACGACTGCGGCGACCGAGGCGCCGATCTCGCCGAAGCCGAAGCAGCTGACCGGGCCGGGGAAGGCGGACTCCCGCAGCCTGGCGACCAGGTCAGCGCTGTCGCGTGTCCAGGCGACCTCGATCTCGGGAGCGCCGGTGGCCGGCGGCCTCGGCTGACCGGGGTCGACGACAACGACCAAGGCGAGGCCCAGCTTCTCGGCCGCGGCGATGACGGTGTCACGGGGGTTGAGCAGTACGGCCGTCGGCCGTCGGGTCCGAGTGCGGTGGGGAGCGTCAGGCATGCTGCGGACTGCCTTTCGGGAGGAGGAAGCAGAAGGCGGCGGCCACCAGCGACAGGCAGCTGATCAGCAGCCACAAGTCGGTGCCGCCCTTGAGGGTTTGCAGGAGGTAGCCACCGAGTCCGGAGCCGAGAAGGCTGCCGAACGCGCCCGCCGTGCTCATCGTGCCGAGCGCAAGCCCGGTACGGTGCAGCGAGCCGGCCTTGACGGCCTGTTCGTCGAGGCTCGGCGAGACCAGCATCTCGGCCAACGTGATCGGCAGTACGAAGGCGAGCAGAGCGCCCCAGCCGCTGAACACGATCAACAGCGCGTAGCCGCTGCCGAAGGCAAGGAAGCCGAGCATCAGGAGGCTGCGGGTACCGGCTTTGTGGAGTACGCGGCGCAGCAGGCTGTACTGGAACAGCACCACGAGCGCGCCGTTGAGCGCGAACACGACCGAGACGGCGGCAGCGCTGCCGGTCAGCTGTTTGGCGGCGATGGGCACGACGACGTTCAGCTGGCTGTAGATCGCCCAGTACGCGATACCGACCAGAACCAGCGGACCCCACTGCCAGGGCGCCCATGGCCCACTCTGCCCGGCGGGTTCCGGCAGCTTGCCGGCCTCGGGCCGTCGTGGGTGAGCGGCCGGTGCCGGCGGCCGCACCGCCAGCGCCAGCCCGAGCGCGAGATGCGAGGTCACACACGCGGCGAGTACGTAACCGAACCCGAACGGACAGACCAGTGCCCCCAGTGGGGGGCCGACGATCACGCCGACGTTCACGAACGTCGAGCGCAGTGCCAGCATCTCCCGCGAGGGCACGCTGTCCTCGCGTACGAGCAGCGTCTTGATCGACAGACCGAGCAGCGAACCGCCCACACCGACGGCGATGATCCCGGCGACCAGCGGCACCGGGTGCGTGTCGCCGGCCATGCCGAGTCCGAGCAGCAGGTAGCCGGTGATGCGCAGCGTGAACCCGGCCGAGAGCACGAATCTGGTACCGAACCGGTCCACGACCAGGCCGCTGAGCAGGGAGAAACCCTGGCCGCAGAAGGCGAGCAGACCTACCAGGAAGCCCGCGCGGCTTGCCGGAATCCCCTGCTCGGTGAGCTGGAGGGCGAGCAAGGGCAGAAACATGAACGTGGTCAGGCCGGTGAGCAGGACCGCGAGGAGGAGGACCCGCCCCGTGGGCGAGGTCCTGCGCCAGGTGTTCATGACGCGGGCGTCTCGCCGGCGAAGCCGCCCGACTGCGGGCCTGCTGCCTTGGCCGCGTCCTCGACCTGCTCCATCAGCCAAGCCTCGACCTCGTACAACCGCGCCTCGACCTCGCCGGAGTCGGCACCCTCGACGATCGCGAAGCACAGGTGTGACGTGCTGTTCTGCGCGACGGCGTCCGGGGCGAGATCCGGGTTCACCTCGTACTCCCGCACCCAGGCGAAAGGCGGGCGGGCAGGCGCCTTCACCGGCCGGCCCTGCGGCAGGATCGAGACCGATCCGTGCACCTTGTCCGGCGCCGCGGTGGGGGCGGGCGGGACGGGCAGGCCGCACGACTGGCGCAGCCAGCCGGCGTGCAGATCGACGCCGTACGTCGCCTTCGTCAGTGCCGGAATGCGGTTGCCGCCGACCCGCGAGGCGATCTCGCACAGCACGAGCTCGTCATCCGGGGTGTGGAACACCTCCAGGTGATACGCGCTGGTCTCAGGCGTCTCGAAGGCCTCCAGGACGCGGTCGAAGAACTCCTCCAGCCGTTGCGCGAACTTGTCGTCCGGGCGCAGCTGCACCGATCCGTTGTTCTGCCCGGAGAAGACGCCGAGGCAGCTGCGCAGATAGCGGGACGAGGCGACGAAGCGGTAGCCGGGGGCGAGCACCGCGTCCACGTGGTACATCCGTCCGTCGACGAACTCCTCGGCCAGCAGGTCCTCACGCCACTGCCGACGGCTGAACTCCACGAGGTCCTCGTCGGTGCGCAGCACGCTGATGTCTCGTGAACCGCCCTGCTTCACCGGCTTGATCACCACCGGGAAGCCGACCGCATCGATGAAGTCCGTGAGATCGACGATCGTCTCCAGGCGGGTGAAACGCGCAGTGCGCACGGTGCGGCTCGCGTCCTCCTTCATGACCGCCTTGTCACGGAAGGACCGTGCGCTCGCGGCGGACTGGCCCGGGATACCGAGGTCCGCGCGGATCCGGGCGGCCCGCTCCAGGTCGTACTCGTTGTCCGTGATGAGATGCGTGAACGGCGTCTCACGAGCCGCGCGGCGGATCATCAGTTCGGCGTAGGGTACGAACTCGCAGTCAGGAACGTACTCGTAGTGCGCGTACCCCTGCGTGTTCCGCAGGTCGTTGTGGGTGTAGACCCGGAGCGAGCCGGCCAGCTCGGGGAGCATCGCGGCGTAGTCGTTCCTGGGGCCGTAATTGATGACGGCGACATGGGGCGTGGGGCTCATGGGCGAGGGCCTCGCAGACGGGGAAGAGGGGAACGGGGGCGGGTCAGGACGCGGGGGCGTACACCGGCAGGTCGTCCTCGACACTGAACGGGCGGCGGTCCCAGTGCATGGCGCTCCAGGGCCCGGTCATGTCCGCGAGGTCGGTGATGATCCGCGGAGTGAATTCCGGGTCCTGCTCGATGGGGCCATCCGGTGGGAAGACCCGCTCGACATAGCGGTGGCCGGGGTCGGCGGCGAGGAACACGATCGGTCCGCCACCGGGAGCGTTCGCCCGCAGATGGCGTGAAACCTGCCAGCCGGCTCCCGTCGAGAGGCCCGCGAAGACGCCCGTGGTGGACAGCAGGTTGCGGCACCCCGCCGCCGACACGTCGAAGTCGAGCCAGTGGATCTCGTCGTACGCGCTGTAGTCGATGTTCTCGAAACGGATACCGCTGCCGATGCCCGCGATGATGAACCCGTCGAGCGGTATGGCCTCGGAGCCGAAGGAACGGCTGCCGAACGGCTGGATGCCGACGACTCGCACATCGGGCGACTGGGCGCGCAGATAACGGCTCATCGCGCTGGTCGAGGCACCGGTACCGACGCCGCCGACCACGGTGACACCGGACGAGCCGAGCTCCTTCACGACTGCGTCCGCGACGCTCTCGTAGCCGATGTAGTGCACGTCGTCGTGGTACTGCTGCATCCAGTACGCGTCCGGGTGCTCCTTCATGTACTCGTGCACCAGGCGGACCCGGGTCTCCTGATCGTGCTGGAGGCCGTCGTCACCGGAGGACGGCACCTGGGTGTAGGTGGCGCCCAGGTACTTGAGCTGGGTTCTGATCGCCGCATCGACCGCCACTGAGGCGAAGACGTGACACTTGAGCCCGAGGCCTCGGCAGACCAGTGCGAGCGCATGGCCGTAGATGCCGCTGGAGCTGTCCACCAGCGTCTGCCCGGGGCGGATCACCCCGCGGGCCAAGAGGTCCTTGACCGCCGCGTACACCGAGGTGACCTTCATGACCTCGAAGCGCATGACGTAGATGCCGTCACCCAGGTCGATGAGGTCCGGTACGGACAGTTTCTCGGCAAATGACTTGTACACCGCGTGCCTTCCGACGAGTTCGGTGTCGTGGATGCGGAGCGTGTCCGCTGATGAGTGCGGTGTCGTCCGCCGACTTCCGAAGTTCTAGGCGGCGGGGGTACCGACGGGTTCCCGTTCGGTTCCCGGAACAAGCCAGGAGCCCGTCGGGAACGGGGTCCCCAGGATCAGGACCCATGACGACTTCCCATCCCACCGGTGTCTTCGCCGGCCCGCCGCTGCCCATGCCCACGCAGCGGGTCTGCGACCTCGTACTCGACCGGGCCCGCTGCCGTCCTGACCGGACCGCGGTCGTGTGCGGCGACGAAGTCCTCAGCTACCGGGAACTCGCCGAGCGGGCCGCCGCCGTCGCCCGCTGCCTGGCGGACGCGGACGCACGGCGCATCGGTATCACCGCGCACCGGACGGCCGGCGCGGTCGTGCACGCCCTCGGTGTCGCGCTGAGCGGCCGGTCGTTCGTGTTCCTCAACCCTTCAGGACCTGACAGCGCGCTGGCGCACATCCGGGCCACAGCCGGCGTGACGACGGTGCTCGACCCGCGGGCCGCACCGAGCGTGCAGGGTGCTGCCCCGGCAGCAGCCGCCGACGCGTCGGTCGCCGTTCCCACCGGCCCCGACGACGAGGCCTACGTCCTCTACACCTCGGGCAGCAGTGGCAGGCCCAAGGGCGTCTCGGTCACGCACGCCAACCTGGCGAGCTCCACACAGGCCAGGCTCGCCGTGTACGAGCCCTACGGCACCCCCGTCTTCCTGCTCCTGTCCCCCTTCCACTTCGACTCGTCCGTGGCCGGCGTCTGGGGCACCCTCGCCGCCGGCGGCACCCTCGTCGTGGCCCGTGAGGACGAGCGGCGCGACCCGGCGGCGCTGCTCGGGCTGATCTCCCGCCACCAGGTCAGCCATCTGCTCACCGTGCCGAGCTTCTACTCCGAACTGCTGCCCGTCCTCGGCGCCGGCCAGGCCGCCTCCGGCTCGCTGCGGGTGAGCGTCTGCGCGGGCGAGTCCCTGCCGCAGAGCGTCATCGACCAGCACTTCGCGCAGCTGCCCGAAGTCGCGCTCGGCAACGAGTACGGCCCCACCGAGTGCACCGTCTGGTCCACCTGCCGCCTCTACGACGGGCCCGCCCGCTCCACTGTCGGCTTCCCGATCCCAGGCACCACCGTTCACCTTCTGGACGACCAGTTGCGTCCGGTGCCCACCGGCGAGGAGGGCCAGATCGCGCTGTCCGGTCCCGGTGTCGCCGCCGGGTACGTGGCCGACCCGCAGCGCACGGCCGCGAAATTCGTCGGCCTGACGGACGCGACGGGTGCGGCAGTCCGGACGTATCTGACCGGTGACCTCGGGCGCTGGTCGGAACGGGACGGGCTGGAGTTCTCCGGCCGCCTCGACAACGAAATCAAGATCCGTGGCGTACGCGTCACGGTCGAGGCCGTCGAAGAGGCGATCACCGCGCACTCCGGAGTGCGTGCCGCGGCCGTCGCGTACGACGACGCGAGCTCGACCTGCTTCGCCTTCGTCACCATGCAGCCGGGTGCCGCCGCCGAGACGGCCGCTGTCCGCGCCCGGGTGGCGGACGCCCTGGGGCCCGCGGTCGTGCCGGACCGCGTTCTCTTCCTGGATGTCCTGCCGCGTACCGCGCACGACAAGATCGACCGAGCCGCGCTGTTGGCCGATGCGCTGCGCCACCAGGCGGCTCCGCCGGCAGAGGAACCGTCGGACGGCGACCTGGCCACCCGGATCGCCGCGGTCTGGTCGGAGCTCCTCGGCGTATCCGTGCCGACCGCCGGCAGCGCCACGTTCTTCGAACTCGGCGGCAACTCCCTGACCGTCCTACGCCTGGCCCGCGCGCTCGGGAAGATCGCCGGTCGGCCCGTCGGTGTCAAGGACGTGTACCGCCGGGCCACGGTCGCGGGGCAGGTCGAACTGCTCGCGGCCACGTGAACGGCACACCACCCGCCGAGACCGCCGTCTCCCTGCGGCGGCTCGCCCCGGACTCAGCCGAAGGGCCCGCCGTGCTGTGCTTTCCGCACGCAGGTGGTTGCGCCTCCTTCTTCCGTTCCTGGTCGTCCCTGCTGCCCGCCGCAGTGCACGCGGTGCAGTACCCGGGCCGTGAGGACCGCATCGCCGAGGACGCCCCCGAGAACCTCGTCTCCCTCGCCGAGGCCGTCGCCGAGGAGATCCTGCGCAGCAGACAGCGCTACTCCGTGATGTTCGGACACAGCATGGGCGCTTATGTGGCCTTCGAAGTCGCCCACCACTTGGAACGGGCCGGTGCCCCCGTACCGGCCTTGGTCGTCTCGTCCTCGGCCGCTCCCGCCGAACGACCCGCCGTCCCCTTCGAGGACACGGCAGACGTCCTGGCGTATCTGGAGCAGTACGAGCCGGTCAGCCCCGAGATCCGCGCCGAGCCCGAACTGCTCGATCTGATCCTCGACTACATCAAAGGCGACCTGCGGCTCGTCGCCCAGTACACCGAGCACCCCGGCAAGAAGCTCGCCGCCCGTATCGTCGCCATCGTCGGCGAACACGACGTCCCGGGTATCCGGGAGCACTTCACGCACTGGCAGGAGCACACCGACGGGGAATTCACCCCCTTTGTCGTGCCGGGTGGCCACTTCTATCTGCGTACGGACCCACCGATCGTGCTCCTGTGCGCGGAACTCGACCGCCACCACCTCGGAAGGACAGGCCAGTGAGCTCCGACCTGCTCGCGCAGCCGAGCCACGGCGCGCTCGCGCGCCCCGATCTCAGCGCACTCGTCGACGGCGCGACCTACCGCGCCGGCAACCCTTTCGCGCTGTGGCGGTGGATGCGGGACAACGAGCCCGTCGTCCGTCATGAACCGGACGTCTTCCCCGGGTTCTGGTCCCTGACCCGGTACGACGAGATCAAGGAGGTGCTCCGGGACGCCGACACCTTCAGCTCGTCCTCCGGCATCCTGCTCCGCCCGCTCGCCCAGGGTGACGACCCGGGCAGCAACCGCACCCTCGCCCTGTCCGACGCTCCCCGGCACACCGCGCTGCGCGGAGCGATCGCGGGCTGGTTCGCACCGCGCAATCTGCGGATGCTCACCGAATCCCTGGACAAGACGGCGTACGAGACGGTCCGCGCCGCTGTGGCGGCGGGCCGCACCGAGTTCGTCACGGAGATAGCCGCCCGGCTGCCCTTGGACGTCGTCTGCACCTTCCTCGGTATCCCGGACGAGGACCGGCCGCGGATCACCGAGTGGTCCACGGACGCGTTCTGCGCCGGGACCGCCGAGGAGCGCAGCCTCGCGCACCTCGAAATCCTCGACTACTTCGGCGCCCTGGCCGAAGAGCGCCGCGCACGGCCCGGCGACGACTTGGTGAGCGTGCTTGCCGGTGTGCGGCACGAGGGCGAGCTGTTGCCCCTGGAGGACGTCGTCCTCAACTGCGACAACCTCTTGGTCGGCGGCACCGAGAACGTCCGCCTCGCCATGTCCGGTGGCATGCTGGCATTGCTCGAACACCCGAGCCAATGGGCGCTGCTCCGGGACGACTTCGATACCAGAGTGAACACTGCCATCGAAGAGATGCTGCGCTGGACGTCAAGCGCCACGCACATCATGCGGCGTGCCACGGACGACGTACGGCTCGGCGGCCGGCACATCCGTCGCGGCGATCTGGTGGTGTGCTGGCTGACCTCCGCCAACCGCGACCCCGCGCACTTCACCGATCCCGATGTCTTCGACGTCCGCCGCTCCCCGAACCGCCATCTCGCCCTCGGTGCAGGGTCCCACTACTGCGTCGGTACGCAGCTCGCCAAGCTCGAGATCAGGGCAGTGCTCAGGGAGTTCATGACTCAGGTCGGTGAAGTGACACTCGACGGGACACCCGAGCACCTCGACTCGATCGTGGTGAACGGCCTGCGTTCACTGCCGCTGCGACTGACCCCGGCGGACCGCCGTGTCTGACCGGCATCCTTCGATCCCTGCCCTCTCTTCCTTCCCTCCGGAGAGCACACACCCCATGTCCCGGCCCACCGTCGTCGTCACCGACGCGCTGCCGCCTCAGGTACTCGCCGGTCTCAGCGCTCAGTTCGCGGTACACCGATGTGACGGCGCCGACCGACCGGCGTTGCTCGCGGCCGTGGCCGGCGCCGATGCGCTGATCATCCGCAGTGCCACCCGGGTCGACCGCGAGGTTCTCGCGGCGGCACCCCAGTTGAAGATCATCTCCCGCGCCGGGGGCCGGTCTCGACGATGTCGATGCGGTGGCTGCCGAAGAAGCCGGCATCCTGGTCGACACGGCACGGGGCGGCATCGTCGATGAGGAAGCCGTCGGCCAGGCCCTGGCCGAAGGTCGGATCACCGGCGCTTGCCTCGATGTCTTCGCGACGGAACCGGCCGTGCACCACGGGCTGCTCGCTCTGCCCTCGGTCCTGCCCACCCCGCACATCGGGGCGGGCACTGCGGAGGCCCGGCTCAGGGCGGGCGAGGACGCGGTGTCCGCGGTACGAGACGCGCTGTCGGCCGTGCTGCGGTCGGCCTGAGCCGACCGGTACGGGTCCGGGAAGCGTTCGGGAACGGGCAGGACGAAGGTGTCGGTGTGCCGGTCAAGTCGGGCCGGCACACCGACACCGGTCAGCAAAGGACGATGACATGCGAAGCAAAGCGGGCGTAATCGGCGGGGCTCTGGCATTGGCGCTGACGATAGCCCTGGGCGGAATGACTGCCGGGGCGAGTGCCCCGGCGACGGAGCGGGTCGTGGCGTCGGACACCGGACCTCAGAGCCCGGCCCCGCGGTCCGCTTGACCCAAGGGGGGTGCGTCCTGGCGTCTCGGCTTCAGCTGCGCAGGACAGGGGCCGACTGGCCCGGCGGAACCGTCATGCCGGCGACGAGGGCTTCGGCCCGGGTGCGATGCGTCCGAGCACCGTCCTCGTCGCCGAGTGCGGCCAGCGCCGCGGCGATCCCCGCGCATGCCTGGGCCGACTCGATGGGGTAACCGATCGTCTGTGCGTGTGCGTAGGCGCTGCGGTGCAGCGCGAGCGCTTGTCGATGATCGCCTTCGCTGCCGCGGAGCCGACCGAGGATGTTCTCCACCATCGCCTGCCGAAGGGGCGTCCCCTTCGAGCGCGCCAGCTCGAGAGATCGCTTGGCACACGCATCGGACCTCGCCCATGCGCCCAGTCGGGCGAGGACTTCACTGGCCACGGCAAGTGCCAGCGCAAGGTCCTCCGGCACGCGGTTCTCGTCGCCGGTCTCCAGAGCCTGTACGGCGGCTGAGCGCGCCGCCTCCAGATCGCCCAGGTCCAGCTGGGCGATGGCGAGGTCGTTGAGGGCTGCGATCTCCTCGCCGGGCGCGCCGTGCAGCCGGCTGAGCCGTACGGCCTGCTCGGCTGTCTTCACGGCATCGGCGGATCGGCCCAGCCAGGTGTACACCGTGCTCAGGTTGCAGTAGGCGTAGGCCGCTTGGCGGCTCGGAGGCAGCCCTGCATACAACTCCACCGAGCGCTCCAGGAGGCGCAGGGCCGCAGCGAGGTCTCCCAGACAGCCGTGGAACAGCCCGAGAGTGTCCAGGCAGGAGGCTTCTCCGGCCAGGTTCCCCAGCCGCCTGGCGATCTCCAGCGCTTCGGACTCGGCAGCGATCCCGTCGTCGAACCGGCCGAGCTTCCACAGTCCGGACGCCAGGTTGGAGAGGCTGCGGCAGAGTTCGGCCCGGTCGCCGCAGCGACGCGCGGCAGTGACAGCCAGGCGGGCGGCCTCCTCGTACTCCTGAAGAAGGCTGCGCGAGTTGAAGTGGAACAAAAGATTGCGGGCCAGGCGCGCGACCTGGAGGTCGAACCCTTCGTCCGCTGCCCGCCGCACCACCGCGAGCAGAGTTCCGCGCTCCCGGTCGAAGAACCCCGCTGCCTGCTCGGGTGTCGTGATCACCGGCGGCTCGGCGAACCGTGGGCTCCGCTGCGGATCTGTCCCGCGCGAGGGGAACAGTATGCGGCAGGCCTCGTCCGTCGTGGCCAGGTAATGGTCGAGCAGCCGCTCGAACGCAGCCGTCTCGCCCTCCTCCTGCGGCAGCCGGCGGACGAACCTGCGGACCAGGTCGTGGAAGGAGCACCGGCCCATCTCGTGCTGTTCGAGGAGGTGCACGTCGAGGAAGTGCTCCAGCACGTCTTCCGCTTCCGGACGTGGCAGAGCGAGCAGCGCCGCAGCCGCGGGAACGTCGAAGTCCACGCCGGGGTGCAGCCCGAGCAGTCGCAGTGCCGTGCGGTGCTCGGCGTCCATGGCTTGGCGGGAGAGCCGCAGGGTGGCCTCCACGCTGCGGTCTCCGGAGCGCAGCTCGTCAAGCCTGCGGGCCTCGTCGCGCAGTCGGACCACCAGGTACTGGACCGTCCAGCGCGGCCGGCTGCGCAGCCGGGCGGCAGCGACCCGCAGCGCGAGGGGAAGGTACCCGCACAGCTCGGCGAGCGCTGCCGTCGCCGCCGGCTCCGCCCCGGCGCGTTCTTCCCCGAGTGCCGCAGTGAGCAGGGCGAGCGAGTCGCTCGCAGACAGCACGTCCAGGGTCACGGACTCCGTGCCGTCGAGACCGCTCATCCGGATACGGCTGGTGATCAGGGCGAGGCAGCCCGCCGAGGCAGGAAGAAGCGGCCTGACCTGAGAGGCGTCCGCAGCGTTGTCGAGGACGAGAAGGACGCGCCGACCGGACAGGGTGGCCCGCCACAGAGCGGTGCGGCCATCGATGTCCTCGGGGATCCGCTCGCCGGGGACGCCCAGGGTGCGAAGCAGCGCGGCGATCACCGTGCCCGGGTCACGGGGCTCCTGACCTGGGGAGAAACCGCGCAAATCGGTGTGGAGCCGCCCGTCCGGATAGTGCTCCGCCAGGCGGTGCGCGGCCCGTACCGCGAGTGCTGTCTTGCCGCTGCCGCCCATGCCGTCGATGGCGACGATGCGCGGGCCTGTGCTGTCGCCCTCTGCCAGAAGGGCAGCCAGCTCCCGTTCGCGGCCCGTGAAGTCGGTCAGGTCATGCGGCAACGTGCAGGGCGCAGCGGGCTCTTCGAGCACGGCCGCTTCCTGCTCCGGTGCCTCGAGCCGCGGAACCTCCTCCTTGGGCGCGCGCTCCGGGGCGAGCAGTTCCGGTCCTCCGCGCAGGATCGCCTCGTACAGACCACCGAGCTGCCTGCCCGGGTAGACGCCGAGTTCCTCCATGAGAAGTTCGCGCAGCGTGGCGTACTCGCCGAGTGCCTCGGCCTGTCGGCCCGAGCGGTACAGGGCGAGCATGAGCTGTCCCCTGAAGTCCTCCCGCAGCGGATGCTGTGCCGTCAGCTCCCGGAGGTCACCGACCAATTCCTCGTGCTCGCCGAGCCCGAGCCGCAGATCGACGAGCTGCCCGACCGCGACGAGCCGGCGCTCGTTCAGTACGGCGAATCCGGCCGCGATCAGCGAACCGCTGCTCGCGTCGGGCGCCGGACCACGCCACAGTGCGAGTGCCGCGCGCAACTGCTCGGCGGCGTCGGCGGTCCGCCCGCCGACCGCGGCCTCGCGCGCCTGCTGCAGCCGGCCGGAGAACTGGCTCAGGTCCAGTTGGTCAGGTGCGACCTCGATGCGGTAGCCGGGGCCGTCCGTGATGATCAGCGTGGAGCCTTCCGGGATCCGCTGCCGTAGATCACTGACCGTTTTGCGTACCTGATGCGCGGCCGTGGCCGGTGGATCCTCGTCCCAGGCCGCCTCGACGAGCCGGGACACCGGCAGCATCTGGCCAGGACTGAGCAAGAGCGTCGTCAAGATCCGCGTGGGCACGGTTCCGCCGAGTCTCAGCCGGCGCTCACCGGCCCGGACCTCCAACGGCCCAAGCACACCGAAACTCACTCGCTCGGACACTTCACCCCCTCCCCCACCTCCAGGCCCGGATCGTTCCCCACCGAAAAGATGATCTTACCTATGGTGTTCTGATGGAAGCAGCGGAGGATTCGTGATATCGGAGGTAGGCCGACTGGCAGGCTGGTACCGGCATCTCCCTGCTGTGGCGCCCTCTCGGCCACGACCGCGTTGACGGCCGCGCCGCGCCTGTGCCCCGTGCCCGCCCGGGGCGGCAACGGCGGTCCGGAACCGGACACCCCACCCGCTGTCCTGGACCTCTATGCCTTCAGCGGCTCCTCGCCCTCACCCAAGAGCCACGTACAGGAGCCACGTACAGGAGTCAGGGGGAAGCTGGAGCGCGGTCCGACCGTGCCGGCGACCACATGGGCCAGAACCTCGCTCATCATCCGTGCGGCCTCGGCAGAGGCGGGCCGGGGCAGGGGCCCATCCCATGTTCACGGGCGCCAGCGCTCCGGTCCACGTCGGTGGACCGCGACCGTCCGGCGCTGGGAAGGGGAGCGGTGTCCGGGATGCCGTCGCCGACGAGCGCGGCGTGGACGCCGAGGTCGTGGTCGGGTCGGGTGGGACTCAGTTACCGGACGTCCGCCCTCGGCGCGGCACCTGGGGAGACTTCGCGGCCTCGGCCTCCGCCTTGGCGTCGCTCACCGCGGCGGCGGCCTGCTTCTCGGCCTCGTCGGCAGCCGTGGCGGCGTCGAGGGAAACCGTCGAGCCCACGTCGAGCTGCGGGATCCGGACGTCGTCCGACGCGTCGCCGACGTCGGCGGTGGCGTCCTCCTCGGCCGGTACCGGCTTGGCAGGGCCTGCCGTCGAGTCGTCACCGAACGCACGGGTGACGGTCCGCACCGCCTCGGTCAGCTCGCCCGGGATCACCCAGAACGTGTTGTTGTCGCTGCCGGCCAAGTGCGGCAGTGTCTCCAGGTACTTGTAGGCCAGGACCTTCGGGTCGGCATTGTTGCGATGGACGGCCTGGAAGACGAGTTCCACCGCCTTGGCCTCGCCGTCCGCCCGAAGGATCATGGCCTGTTGCGTGCCCTGGGCCTCCAGGATGTCCTTCTGCCTCGTGCCCTCCGCGGTAAGGATCTTGGCTTGCCGCTCCCCTTCGGCGTGCAGGATGGCCGCGCGCTTGTCACGCTCGGCCCGCATCTGCTTCTCCATCGCCTCCTTGATGGTGTGCGGTGGATCGATGGCCTTGATCTCGACCCGGTTGACCCGGATGCCCCACTTGCCGGTGGCGTCGTCGAGTACGGCGCGGAGCCGGGAGTTGATCTCCTCACGCGAGGTGAGCGTCTCCTCCAGATCCATGCTGCCGATGACGTTGCGCAGCGTGGTCACGGTGAGCTGGTCGATCGCCTGGAGGTAGTCGGCGACCTCGTAGGCCGCCGCCCGCGGGTCCGTGATCTGGTAGTAGAGCACGGTGTCGATGTTCACCACGAGGTTGTCCTCGGTGATCACCGGCCTGGGGTCGGACGAATAGACCTGCTCGCGCACGTCGAGCTTGGTGTTGATCCGGTCCGCCACGGGCACGACGAGGTTCAGGCCGGGCTGCAGCGTCCGGCGATAGCGGCCGAACCGCTCGATGTTGTAGCGCCGCGCCTGCGGGACGATCCGCACGGTGGAGGCCACGAGGAAGACGACGACGAGGGCCGCCACGAGAATGGTGATGACCACAGGGTCCACAGTGCCTCCGTTGCTGTCTGTTCAGCCGTTCACGGAAGGAGCTCGCGGGGGTAGACGACGGCCTTGGCACCGTCGATCTCCATGACATCCACCACCGCGCCCACCGGGATCACCAGGCTCTCGTCGAGGGCGCGGGCGGACCATTCTTCGCCGGAGAGCTTGATCAGGCCACGCGTCGCGGTGACCTCCTGCATGACCTCCGCCCGCTTGCCGATCAGCGCATCGCTGCCCTCGCGGACGAGGGGCTGCTCCGCCATGTGCCGCAGCGCGACGGGACGGACGATGAGGAGCCCCGCCGCCGCCGCTGCTCCGAGGGCCACGAGCTGTCCGAGAATGCCGATACCGAAACCAGCGACCACGGCGGCGACCAGCGCGGCGCCCGCCAGCAAGCCGAAGACCAGTGTCAGAGTGAAGAACTCCGCGGCACCCAGCGCCGCGGCGGTGAGCAGCCATACGAACCACGGCATGGAACCGCCCTCCTTCGGGGGGGCCTTCTCCACCACGCTACCTCCCGGAACGCTTGCCGGACAGACAGGGCATCCGGGTTCTCGCGCGGTGAGGCGTCCGCCCTGATCGGCGGAGAACACCCGGACCTGCCGCTGCGGTGTCGAGACGGACCGGTGCACCGGCTGCCCCCACCTGCCCGTCACGGCCGCCTTCGCGCCGGGGGAACGCCGTTCCCCGCCTCTCGGACACACACCCGAGCAGGGCGTACACCGCATCGGTGGTCACATCGGGGGACCATCGATCCACTGGTGTGTCGGCCTGCCGACGCGCCCGCGGTCTTCGGCGAGGGTTTGCACGACTGGAGAGACGGCATGGTGGAGGACGTGGGAGATGAGGGGCGTTGGCGGTCGGCGGCCGAGCCCGGTTTCTGGCGGCAGGTCGTCGGACGGCTGGGCACGGCCCTGATGGTGGTGGACCCCGCCGGACGGATCCTCGCGGTCAACCCGGCCGCCGAGCGCCTGCTGGGCCGTGCCGCCGCCGCGATGCTCGGGGAGGACGCACACGACCTGCTGCACCGGGACGCGGCCGGCGGCCTGATCCCCCGGGAGCAGTGCCCGCTGCTGCGGTCCCTGGCCGAGAAGGCCGAGGCACGGGGGGAGGGCGACCTCTGTCTGCGCGGTGACGGCCACCTGACCGCGATCTCCTGGTCCGCTTCCCCCCTGACGGACGACGGCACCTTCAAGGGCATGGCCGTGCTGTTGACCGACGCCGCCGACGACCGCAGCACGCGTCGGGAGCGTGCGGCCTATACGCGTGCTCTGGAGGACCTCACCGAGCGGCTGACGCTGGTCGCGGAGATCACCGACGTGCTCGGTCAGACGCTGGAGACCGACGAGGCCCTCGCCCGACTGGGCCGCCTGCTGGTTCCCCGCCTCGCCGACTGGGCGGCGGTGGACCTGCGCGGCGGTTCCGGACAGGTCCACCGTGTGGCGGTGACGGGCCCCGGGGGCCGGGACGCCGTGCAGGAGGGCTGGCGCGAGCGCCTGCCCGAGGCAGCCGAGGCGGTCCGCTCACCTCTGGTCCAGGCGCTGAACGGCGGTGATCCCGTCCTGCAGCGCGAGGCGGACATGGCCGCACCGGCCGGCTCCGGCCTGGCCGCCGTCCACAGCGGCTTCCTGCGGGCGGTGGGCGCGACATCCGCCATCACGGTGCCGCTGGGCTCCGCTCGTCAGGTCACCGGCGCCCTGACGCTGGTGCGCACCGACCCGGCGTCCCCCTTCGACGCCGGCGACCTGAAAGTGGTGGGGGACATCGGCCGCCGGGTCGGCCTGGTCATCGACAACGCCCGCCGGTTCGGCCGCCAGCGTGCCGTCGCCGAGGCCATGCAGCGCAACCTGCTCGCCCCGCTGCCCCGGCACGGCCGCCTGCGGCTGGCCGCCCGCTACCAGCCCGCCCCGGCCGGCTCCCAGGTCGGCGGCGACTGGTACGACGCCTTCGAGCTGAAGGACGGCACGCTCGCGCTGGTCATCGGCGACGTCGTGGGTCACGACCTCACGGCCGCGGCCGGCATGGCACAGCTGCACGGCATCCTGCGGTCACTGGCCTGGGACCACACCGGCCCGCCCGGTGCCGTCGTCGACCGCCTCGACGACGCCCTGCCCGCCATCACCACCGTCCCCATGGCCACCCTCGTCCTCGCCCTGCTCGAAGGCAGCCCGCACACCGGCCCGTGGACGCTGCGGTGGACCAGCGCCGGGCACCCGCCGCCCCTTCTGCTGACCCAGGACGGACAGGCGCAGTACCTCGAAGCCGGGCAGGGACTCCTCCTCGGCGCCGGTCCGGGCGCCGGTGGCGGCCGGCCGAACGCCGCGCGGTCCCTGCCACCGGGTTCCACCTTGCTGCTCTACACCGACGGCCTGATCGAAATCCCCGGCAGCGACCTCGACACCGGCCTCACCCGTCTGCGCCACCACGCCCTCGCGCTCGCCCGCGAACCGCTCGACACGCTGTGCGACCAACTGCTCGACCGCATGCCGCCCGGCAGCACCGACGACGTGGCCCTGCTCGCCCTGCGGCTGCCGTCGCCGTGAGAGCCGCACCGGCGCCGGCACGGGACGTGGCGCTCAGGTCTCGAGAACCAGGACGCGGAACGGACCGAGCGGGGCCGTCCGAGGTGTGCCGCCGTCGACGTAACGCCACCCCCAGGACCGCAGCGCCTCGACGGTCCTGTGGTCGGAGCGGTTCACCAGCGTGACGGCGACGGCGGCACCGTGGTCGGTGAGCAGCCGTTTCTGCAGTCGCCGGGCGAGGTTCCAGGCACGGTCCTGGTTCTGCCCGCGTACGCGGGACGGAACGTGGATGCCGGAGATCATGAAGAGGCGTCCGGAGGCGGCGAGCCGGCGCAGCCTCCCCGGAAGGTACCCGTCGAAGCCCTCCCACCCGGGACCGTCGCAGCGTACGGGGAACCCGTACGCACAGCCGGTCAGCGCGGTGGTCTCCGCGATCAGCAACTCGAATCCCGGTCGCCGTACGTCTGCCGCCCGAGGACAGGAATCGCGACATGACCCCGCCCGCCGGCACAGGCCCACCGTCCGGGGCCGCTGACCGCGCCCCGGCACGCCCGGAACGCACCTCCCGGGCCCGGAACGCACCTCCCGGGCCCTGTCCGGCTCGCCCTGCGCCCGCCGACGGGTTCCACCGAACGATCCGATCCTCCAGATGCGCATGAGCGAAGGCCCACGCGGCCGGCTCGTACGTTGTCGGCGCGCGAACGGAGAGGAGCGGTTCTCCGCGGCCCTGGAACACGTCTGTCGGAAGTCGTGCCCTTGGCGTGCCCGTAAGAACGGAGAACCACGGTCAACCACGGTGTGCCCCAGGCTGGAGGCATAGGGCTTGAAATCGCATAAAAGCAGGTCAGGCACCATGCACCCACGCAGCGCCGTCGCTTCCTGAGCTGAGAGCGCGAGTTCGATTCTCGTCACCCGCTCCATGCGAAACCCTCAGGTCATAGACCCGGGGGTTCTTTGTGTCTGGGTCACTGTGCGATCCTCGCACCACATCCGCACCATGAGGGCGCGGCTAGCTGCCGGTGGGCTTCTCCTTGAGAAGGCGGTAGGCCTTGGCGACAGTGCTCTCTTGGCTCTGGCGGTGCGGGACCGTTCTGCCCGCCGCTCACGGACGCGCGGGGCGGTGATTTCGTCCAGGTCGAGTTCCGCTTAGGAGCCCGACCGAACTTCCAGGCTAGGGGCTGCGGCCCGCCTCTGACGGGGGTGGTGACGGGCCGCGGTCCGTCACCGGCTCGGCCGGCGCGAGCCGGTGACGGGTCTGGTGCGGGCGGCCGTCTGGGTTCCCCAGCACACGACGGCCGCCCGGCCCACTGGCGCCGCGGTCACCTTTTCAGCGACGCCGGCGGGAGTTATCGCCCGGGCGGGCGCTCCGGGGCGGTCTGCCGCAGCGCCGAGGGGCGGCACGGCGTCGGGCAGACGTAGACGTCGGGCGCGGCCCCGGTCGGCGAGTCGACGACGATCCGCCGAGGGGTGCCCTGGATGGGTGCGTCGCAGCGTGCACAGATCACGGGTGACCTCCGGTCGGGGTGGGGAGCTTGGGACAGGTGGCGCCGCAGGTGTAGACGTCCACGTCCAGGACGTGCGCGCCGCTGCGGCCGCGGGCGCGGCCGGCGGGTACTCCACCGGCCCGCAGGAGAGAGGTGCCGCACCAGCAGCACGCCCAGCCAGTCCGCTGGTGGTACGTCAGGTCGGCGTACGGGGGCGGCTCGGGGAGGTTCATTTCGCCGGTCCGATCTGTGCCCACAGCCCGCACTCGTCGGTGGTGAGGCCGGTGCGGGCGGCGAGGCCGTTGACGATGGCCCAGCCGGGGCCGTGGCTGTAGAGCAGCGGCAGCGGGTCGGGGCCTTCCGCAGTGATGCGGATGCGGGTGTCAGCCGTGGAGAGGGTCATCTCGACGACGGGGGCGCCGGCGCCGAGCACGGCGACGTAGAGCTCGTGTGCGACGAGGGGGGCATCGGGGTGTGTCACGCGGCCGGCGGTCCACAGGCGGACGTGGCTGGCCTCGATGGGCTCGGCTTTGAAAGCCTTTCGCCATGTCTGTCCGGACTCGGGCATGGATATCCCCTGACGATGAGTGCTTATCTGTGTACAGATAGCGCTTATCTGTACGCAGATTGTCGCTGGGGTTGGTGCAGGTCAAGGGGAACGGGCCAGTATGTGTACTCAGATTGACGTGATCGCTCGACGGGGAGTCGCTGCCGTGGCACAGCCCGAGTACCTGCGCATCGCCGCCGACCTGCGCCACCGCATCGCCAGTGGCGAGTTCGGACCAGGCGACCAGATCCCGACGCTGCCCGACCTCTGCCGCGAGTACGGCGACGTCTCCCAGACCACGATCCGCAACGCGCTCGCCCTGCTGCGGAACGAAGGGCTGATCGAGACCCGGGCCCGCGCGGGCACCCGCGTCCGGCCCCGCCCTCCCACCCACCGGATGGCGGCCGACCGGTACCGCTCCACCCCGGGCGCCAAGACCACCCCCTACACACGGGATCAGGGCATCGGCTGGGCGGAGTACCGGCTCGACAAGAAATTCGAACGCGTCCAGGCGGACGCCGAGCTGGCCGCGCTCTTCGAGTGCGAGGCCGGCGAAAGGCTCCTCGCCCGGCACTTCGTCTTCTACGACAACGACCAGCCCACCCAGATGTCCACCAGCTATGTGCGCTGGTCCGACGTGGCCGGCACCCCGGTCGCCGACCCCATCAACGAGCCCTGGCCAGGCGGCACCCGCGCGCAGATGGCCAGCCTCGGCATCCGCATCACGCAGATCACCGAGAGCTTCACCGCAGCCATGCCGACCGAGGCGGAGGCAGCGACGCTGCGCATCGGCGCCGGCGTACCGGTGCTGCGGTACACACGTCGGCACATCGCCGACACCGGCCGCATCGTCGAGGTAGCCCACCCGATCGTGCGACGCGGCGACACCACCATCGTCGACTTCCGTATCGATCTGGACGACTGACTCCCCGGCATGACGAAGCCGCCCCCTGCACGCTCCACTGGGGCATGTGCAGGGGGCGTCCCGGGTTTTCCGGAAGGAGTGAGTCGGGCCCGCCGCTGGAGCCGGGACATCCTGCGCGACTCCCCTCTGGCCCAGGATGCCGAGCTGATCGTGAGCGAGCTGAGCACGAACGCGAACCACCACACGGCCAGCGGCTGGGAGCCCGGCAGCTTCCACCTGGCCGTCGCCCTCTCGGCTCAGGTGGTCGCGGTCTCGGTCACGGACGACGGCGGCGCAGCCACGGACCCCAAGGTCGAGCATCGGGACCAGGACACCGAACGCGGCCGGGGACCGGGCATGGCCAGCGCCCTCGCTCACCGGGTCGTCGTCCACGACACCGACCAGGGCCACACGACCCCCGCGGAGTTGTATGCCGACGTACGCCTGAGAGGCCGCCGGTACTGGTGGCATCATTCGACGCCTGCTCCGCTCCGCAGGCGGACCGTTGGGTAGCGGTCGCCCTTCGGACGATCTTCCTGGCACTGGACTCAGACGCCTCCGCCCAAGCATGAGAGTGGATGTACGACGGCCGCATCGACACCCGACGAGCCCTACTGCGGTCCGAACCATGCACGGTGTCATTGACGCACGTCAGCACCCGCATAACCTGGACGATCCGGCTGGTGTTCTTCCTGCCTCTCGCTCACCGTCAGGGCATCGAACTCCCGGCATGTGCGTACGACTTCACGCCAGGCTCGACGGAGTCAGTTACAACTTTCTCTACTGATTCAAGGGCGCTTCCGCCGCCCAAGGCGGCGTCGCGCGCCACTGAGGCCAAGGGCTTGATGGAATGGGCCCAGGCCGATCGGTCGGCTGACTGTCAGGGTGATCCGGCTGGAACACCTCGGGGCCCTGTCCGGCCCCGGTCCGGCCCGGACGAAACGCCCTAGCCGTAGACCACCGACCACGGGCGGGGGGAATCGTCCGGGGGACGCGGGCCTCCCTCGCGTCTCGGGGTCGCCGTGTGGTCGCGGGACAGGACGTCGGCCGCGAGTTCCGCGAAGCGGCGGGCGGCCGGGTGGGCTCCGCGGCCGGCGGGCCAGGCGCCGCCGATGCGCAGGGTGAGGGGACGGCCGGCCAGCGGCCGCCAGGCGACGCGGGGCTCCTTGCGGGCCACCGGCCCCTGGTCGAAGGCGACTCCGCGGCCCGCCGTCACGAGGGCCAGCAGGAACTCGGGGTTGGACGCGTGCCGCAGGCGGCCGGGTACGAAGCCTTCGGCGCGGCACACGTCGAGGATCCGGTCGTACCAGCCGGGTGCCTGCGCCCGGGGGAAGAGCACCAAGTCGTGGCCCGGCAGCTCGCCGAGCGACACCTCGGACAGCTGGACCAGCGGCGAGGTACGGGGCAGGACGACGCCCAGGGCCAGCGAGATCTCGGGGCCGAGCCGCAGGTCGGTGGCGTCGACGGGGTGGTGCACGAGCCCGACGTCCAGTCCGCCGGAGGAGAGCAGCCGTACCTGCTCCTCGGTGGTGACCTCCTGCAGGTCGACGGAGAGCTCCGGAGCGTGCTCCGCGCAGGCGGTCAGCAGTGCGGACAGCACGGCGGCCGTGGTGTCGGGCGGTACGCCCGCGCGGAGTGTGCCGAGGCCGCCGTCGGTGGCGCGGCGGGCCAGCGCGCGCAGCCTCTTCTCCCGGGCGAGGAGTTCGTGGGCCTCCTCCAGCAGTGCCGCCCCGGCGGCGCTCAGCCGGACGCCGCGCGGCGAGCGGTCGAACAACTCCACGCCGAGCTCCTTCTCCAGCCGGCGTATCGCCTGGCTGAGCGGGGGCTGCGCCATGCCCAGCCGCTCGGCGGCCCGGCTGAAGTGCAGCTCGTCGGCCACGGTGACGAAAAGACGGAGGTGGCGCAAGAGATCCACGGTCAGGATCGTACGGGAGTCCGGCGGGAGGGCGGCGAGGACTTCCATGCATGATCGTCCGGTCGGTATCTGCTGGTCGGGCCGCTCACCATCCGGTGACCGGAACGGATCGACGGCAAGGGGCACACAGTGATCGAGGAACGGATCCGGCAGGTCTTCGCCGGTGCGGGCGCCGAAGGGCAGTTGCACGTCGTCCCCCTTCACCCGCGGGCGGGGACCGCCGGGGAGGCCGGCGCGGAGCCGGGTCCCCGCGAGGTCGCCGTGGGCGCCGACGACCCCGTCGTGATCGCCTCGATCTTCAAGGTGCTGCTGGCGCTGGAGTACGCCCGGCAGGTCGTCGCCGGCCAGCTCGACCCGCGCGAGCGGGTGCGGGTGACCGCGGCCGACCGGCTCGGCGGCTGGGGCACCGCCGGCTGTCTGGACGACGTCGAACTGTCCCTGCGCGACCTGGCCCACTTCGCGATGTCCGTCAGTGACAACACGGCGGCCGACCTGCTGCTGGCCCGCGTCGGCCTGGACACCGTACGCCTGCTCGCGAAGGAACTCGGGCTGGAACGGACGCGGATCGTGGGCGGCCCGCGCGACCTGCTGGAGTCGATGTTCGCGGAGGTCGGGGCGCGTGACGAGCGCGAGTTCGCCGTCCGCTACCCCGCCCTGCCGGACGACCGCAGGAGAGGGCTGGCCGTACTGGATCCCCGCCACACCACGGCGAGCACCCCCCGCGAGATCACCCGGTTGCTCCGGCTCGTCTGGGACGACGCCGCCGGGCCTCCGGAAGCCTGCGCGCTCGTCCGGGACCTGATGGGACGCCAGGTGTTCCGGCACCGCCTGGTGTCGGGCTTCCCGGACGACGTCACGATCGCGGCCAAGACCGGAACCCTGCCGGGGCTGCACATGGAGGCGGGCGTCGCCCGCTACCCCGACGGCGCGCACTACGCGATCGCCGTCTTCGCCCGCACCCGGGACCTGGCCGCCTCCCGCCCCACGGTGGACGCCGCGATCGGGCGAGCCGCGAGGATCGCGGTCGGCTTCCTCCGGGAAAGCGGCGACCGCCGGTGAGCAGGCCGCATATGCGTTCACGTATCACTCGCGCCGAACTCTGGTCTTGGACAAGGGAGTTCACGCCTTGATCTCCTGACGCCATGAACCAGGACACACATGTCACGGACAGGACGGACAGGCCGGGCGTACCCTCCGGCCACGGGCTCGGCCGGCGCGCGGTGCTGCGCGGTGCCGCGCTCGGCGCGGCCTTGCCGCTGGTCCCGGCCATGACCGCCACCGCCACCGCCGCTGCCTCGGCCGGGGACGGCGACCGGCGCCGCGGCCCGGCCGCGGGCGCGGGCGCGGCGACGTTCCGCTGGCTCGGCACCGCCGGCTGGCGTATCGACGTGGGCGGCCGGACCGTGCTCTTCGACCCCTACCTCACCCGCTTCCCCACGGGCCTGTTCGACGGCGCCTTCGACCCGCGGACCCCCCTGCGGACCCGGCCGGAGATCGTGGACGCGCACATCGGCCGCCCCGAGCTCGTCCTGGTCAGCCACTCCCACTGGGACCACCTCGCCGACGTGCCCCATATCGCCAGGACCACCGGCGCCCGCGTGGTCGGCACCGAGACCACGTACCACCTGCTGGTCTCCCTGGGGGTGGACGCGGGACAGATCTCCGTGGTGAAGGGCGGCGAGGTGCTGGACTTCGAGGGGATCACCGTCGAGGTCGTGCCGAGCCTGCACAGCCGCAACAAGAAGCACTCCTACTTCGCCCCGGGCACGCTGAACTCCCCGCCCGCGACGGTCCCGAGCACCATCGCGGACCTGCCCGAGGGCGACACCCTCGCCTTCCAGGTGACCGCCGGGGCCGGCGGTCCGGCGGCGTTCCTCATGGGGGCCAGTGACTTCTCCGAGCGGGCGGTGCACGGTCTGCGCCCCGACCTCGCGATGATCGCCGTGCCCGCCGGCACGGCGACCGCCCGCTACGTGCCCCGGCTGCTGCGCGCGCTGGACGACCCCGGCGTCGTCGTGCCCGTCCACTGGGACAACTTCGAGACGCCGCTGAGCGGTTCGCCCGTACGGGACCCGGCGATGGACCTGGACGCGTTCCTCGCCCAGGTCGGGAAGGTGTCCCCGGCGGCGCGGGTCGTCCTCCCGGACTACCGGACCGTGTACGACGGCGACCTGCGCCCCGTGGGGGAATAGCGGGTCACTGCGCCATGCGTGCGCACGATCGCGACGGCACCGCCCGGCCGGTCCGCGGGCCGAGAGCCCCCGAGCACGGCGGTGGCCGCGTCGGCACCGTGCTTTCCGGGCCCGCCGGGGACGTGGGGACGGGCGGCGCGGCCGGCCGTCCCCGGTGACCAGCGGCCGGGGCGCCCCCGGTGACCAGCGGCCGGCCGTCCCCGGTGACCAGCGGCCGGGGCGCCCCCGGTGACCAGCGGCCGGGTCGCCGCCGGGGTCAAAGGCCGCCCGCGTCCCCGTGGTCGCTGTGCCACTGCGGGGTGGCCACGCCCGCGAGGACGACCTTCACGACGTCCTCCGCGAGGGTCGGCGTGAAGGGCAGATGGCCGAAGAGCACCCGGTAGTAGGCGGTGGAGGCCAGCATGTCGAGCAGCAGGTCGATGTCGGCGTCGGCACGGATGTCGCCGCGCTCGATGCCCCGCCGCAGGGCGGCGGCGGTGGCGGCGCGGCGCGGGTGGAAGAACTCGTTCAGGAACTGCGACTCCAGTTCCGGGTCGTCGGCCAGGTCCGCGATCAGTGCGGGCAGCGCGCGGCGTCCGACGGTGGCGGTGAAGGCGTCGCTCAGGGTGCGGATGCCGGCGATGAGGTCGCAGTGGGTGCAGCCGGTGTCGGGGGTGGGTGAGGAACCCATCGTCTGCACGAGCGCGCTGACCACGAGGTGCTGCCGCGAGCGCCAGCGGCGGCGCAGGGTCGGCTTGCTGGTGCCGGCCCGGGCGGCGACCGCCTCCAGGGTGAGCCGGCCGTAGCCGACCTCGTTGAGGATCTCCAGCACGGCGCTCCGTACGGCGGCGTCAATGCGTTCGTCGCGCGGGCGGCCCCGCGAGCGCTGCGCCGTGAGCAGATCGCCGCCCTCCGTGCCCTGTGGTGTGTTCACCACGCCTCCCTTACCTTTATGATTCCGTTCCGAGTCGAAAAGTAATTCTCTCACGCGAGGTGACCTCATGTCCCAGCACGTCGAAGAGTTACCGGAAGACCTGGGCGGGCCCAAGACCAAGGCGGAGAGCGTCTTCTCCGCCCCGTACCGGTCGCTCAGCCTCGGCGTGGTCCTGTCCGTGGGCATGGTCGCGTTCGAGTCCCTGGGTGTCGCCACCGTCCTGCCCGGCATCGCCCGGGACCTGGACGGACTCGGTGCCTACGGGTGGGGACTGTCCGCGCTGATGCTCGCGAACATCATCGGCACCGTACTCGCCGGGCGGACCGCCGACCTGCGCGGCCCGTGGGCCCCGGCGGCGGCCGGCATGGCCGTCTTCGCCGGGGGCTGCGCGCTGGCCGGCGCGGCCGGCTCCTGGCCGCTGTTCCTGGCCGGCCGCTTCCTCCAGGGCCTGGGCGTGGGCGCCGTGATGGCCATGGCCTACACGGTGATCGGCCTGGCCTACCCCGAACACCTGCGGGCGAGGATGTTCGCCCTGCTCTCCTCGGCCTGGACGATCCCGTCGCTGGTCGGCCCGGTGGTGGCGGGCACCCTCTCGGACAGCACCACGTGGCGCGCGGTGTTCCTGCTGATGCTGCCGATCGTGGCGGTCGCCGCGCTGCTCGCCCTGCCCGGTCTGCGCCGCCTCGAACGCCCCCGGGGCGAACGGAAGGCGGCCCCGGCCGAGCCGTGGTGGAAAGGCCCGCTGGCCGGCTCCGTGCTGCTGACGGCGGGCACCGGCGTGCTGCTCCAGGCCCTGCTGCTGGAGAACCTGCTCCTGCTCGTCGTCCTCGCGGTGGCCGGCGCCGCCGTCGCCGTGCCGGCGCTGCGCCGGGTCACTCCCGAGGGGACCCTGACGGCGCGTCCCGGACCGGGCGCCGGTGTGGTGATCAGGGCCCTGCTGTGCGGGGTGTACTTCGGCAGCGAGGCCTACCTGCCCCTGGGCCTGCAGGAGCTGCGCGGGCAGAGCGCGTGGGCCGCCGGTCTCGGCCTGTCGGCGGGCGCCATCACCTGGGTGCTGGGGTCGGCCTGGCAGGCCAGGCGGGACGCCGCCCCGGGCGGGCGGGTCGCCGGTGTGGCCCTCGGCTTCGCCGTCCTGCTGGCCGGTGTGGGCCTGATCGCGTCGGCGATCCTGACCACCGCCGTCCCGGCGTGGACCGGGGTCCTGGGATGGGCCGTCGGCGGTGTCGGCATGGGGGTGGCGTTCAACGCCGCCACCACCGACACGCTGGCGCAGGCCCCGGCCGAGCGGCAGGGCGAGGTGAGCGGGGCGCTCCAGCTCGCGCAGACCCTGGCCACGGGTGTGATCGCCGGTCTGGGCGGCGCGGCCCTGGCCGTCTCGGAGCACTACGGCGCGGGCATCCGGGTCGCGCTCGGCTCCCTGTTCGGCTTCACCGCGCTGCTCGCTCTGACCGGCGTCATGCTCGCCCGGCGTCTGCGGGCCCCGGCCGCCGCCGGGTGACGGAGCCCCCGGCCCCGTGAGCCCGGGCGCCGCCCGCCGCGGCCGGATCGGGGTCCGGCACCGCGTCCCCGGTGAGGTGCCCTGTCCGGCGCTGCGCGCGGAGCACGGCGCGGGCCGCCGCGCGGATCTCCTCGTCGATCTCCAACCCGGTGGTCAGGACCTGGAGCAGCCGGGTCCGCCATACGTCGGGGTCCGTGTCGTACGCGTCCAGCACCCGTACGCCGTAGCCGCCCCGTACGCCGTAGCCGCCCCGTACGCCGTCACCACCCCGTACGCCGTCACCACCCCGCGCACCGTCACCACCCCGCGCACCGTCACCACCCCGCGCACCGTCACCACCCCGTACACCGTCACCACCCCGTACACCGTCACCACCCCGCGCACCGTCTCCGCCACTGGTCAGCCGTCGGCGTACCGCCTCCCGCAGCGCGGCGTGGAGGTCGTGGACGACTCCGCGTGGGGTGCCGGTGAGTCCAGCCGCCGCCCCCGTGGCCAACGCGGTGGCCACCAACTCCGCATCGGTCACTCGGTCCTCCTTCGGTTGTGCGGGTTGTGCGATGTCGCGGCCTCACTCTGGCGGGGCGTGCTGCAATGCTGATGAATTCGCGATGACCTGGACGACGTGGGGGAGCGGAGGCTTCGGGTGGGCGAGGGATCTCCTCAGCCGCTTCGGTTCGAGGTGCTCGGGCCGTTACGGGCATGGCGGGACGGAGCGCCGCTGGAGCTGGGGCCGGTCAAGCGGCAGGCCGTGCTGGCCGCGCTGCTGCTGAACCGGGGGGCCGTGGTGAGTCATGAGCGGCTGCTCGACGCGGTGTGGGGGCCGGAGCCACCCGCGGGCGGCCGCAAGGTGCTGCCCACCCACGTCAACGCGCTGCGCAGAGCGCTCGATCCCGACGGCACCCCGCCCGCGGAGTCGGTGATCCGCAGTGGCAAGGGCTGGTACCGCTTCGTCGTCGAGGGGGTCCGGCTCGACACGGAGGAACTGGACGAGCGGGGCGACGCGGCACTGCGCACCGCCGCGTCCGGCGACCTGGCCGCCGCGGCCGACCGGCTGTCCGCCGCCCTCGGGCTGTTCCGGGGCGAGCCACTGGCCGGGCTGCCGGGGCCGTTCGCGCGGGACGAACGGCAGCGGTGGGAGGAGCGCCGGCGGGCGCTCCGGCGGGAGCGGCTCACCTGCCTGGTCCTGCTGGGACGGTTCGGCGAGGCCCTCGACGACCTCGGCGGGCTGCCGGCGTCCTCGGCGGCCGACCGCTACGACGAGTCGCTGAGGGCCTTGCGCATGCGGGCCCTGTACGGCTGCGGACGTCAGGCGGAGGCTCTCCATGCCTACGAGGAGATGCGCGTACGACTGCGTGACGAGCTCGGAGCCGATCCCGGCGAGGAGCTGCGCCGGGTGCACGAAGCGGTGCTGCGCCAGGACGATGCCTTCCTGCTTCCGCCCCCGCGGACCTCCCCCGGGCCGCGCGGAAACACCGTGCCCGCCGAACTCCCCCACGACGCTCCGGGCTTCGTCGGCCGCACCGGTGAACTCGCCCGGCTCCACGCCCTGCTCCCACCCGGACAGGACGGTCAGGGGCCGGCGAACACCGTCGTCATCTCGGCCATCGGTGGCGCGGCCGGCGTCGGCAAGACCGCACTGGCCGTGCACTGGGCCCACCGGGTCCGTGACCGCTTCCCGGACGGCCAGCTCTACGTCAACCTCCACGGCTTCGACCACGACCGCCGCCCCCTCGAACCCGGCGAGGCCCTCGAACTGCTGCTGCGCAGCCTGGGCCTCGCGGCCTCGGAGATCCCCCCGCACCACGAGGCCCAGGGCCGCGTCTTCCGCACCCTGCTGGCCGGCCGGCGCATGCTCGTGCTCCTGGACAACGCCGCCTCCGCCGATCAAGTACGGCCGCTGCTGCCGTCCAGCCCGACCTGCTGCGTCCTCGTCACCAGCCGCAACCGCCTCGGCGACCTCGTCGCCCGCGACGGCGCCCACGCCCTGCCCCTGGACCTCCTCCAGCCGGACGAGGCCCGCGCACTCCTGAGCCGGACCCTCGGCGCGGACCGGGCCGGCGACGACGGCCACGCGATCGACGCACTGGTCCGGCTCTGCGGTGGCCTCCCCCTGGCCCTGCGCGTGGCCGCCGCCAGGCTGGCGGGTGATCCGGCCCTGCGGACAGCCGACCTGGTCGCCGAGATGACCGCGGGCAGCAGGCTGGAGGCGCTGGAACCGGACGGCGACGCCGGATCGCCCCTGCGTACGGCCTTCTCGGTGTCGTACCGGGCCCTGGCGCCCGGGGCGCGCCGGCTGTTCCGGCTGCTCGGGCTGTTTCCGGGAGCGGACTTCACCGCCGAGGCCGCGGCGGCCCTCCTGGCCACGTCCTGCACGCAGGCCCGTCGTCTGCTCGGCGTCCTGGCCTCGGCGCACCTGATCGAACCCACGACGGCGGGCCGGTACCGGTTCCACGACCTCCTTCGCGTGTACGCGCAGGAGCTGGCGCTGGCAAAGGACACGGCGGCGGAGCGCGGCGCTGCGCTGGAACGGCTTCTGATCTGGTACCTGCACGCTGTGCGCGCCACCGCGGGGACCTCGTTCTTCCCGGAACTGCCCCCCGGTCTCCGGCCCGCCGGACACCCGGGCACACCGGCGGCCACCGCACCCGGGCAGTGGCTGGAGGCGGAACGATCGAATCTGCTCGCCGTCATCGGCCATGCCGGCCGCCACGGCCCCCGCCCCGTCGCCTGGCACCTGGTCTCCTCGCTGTTCGGCCACTTCTGGATCCATCTGCCGCGGAAGACCTGGCTGGCCGTCGCACAGACGGCACTGGAGGCGGCCGAGGCCGAGAAGGACCTGTACGGCCAGTCCGCGACGCACTTCAGCCTCGCGGCGGCCCGGTGGGACCGGGGCCATGTCCGGCAGGCGATGGAGCACGCCACCCGCGCACTCGCCATCAGCCGGGACATCGGCTGGGCGACGGGCGAGGCGGCGGCCCTCGGCCTCAAGGGCTTCGCGGAATGGAGCATGGCGCGCCTGGACAGGGCGTACGGCGACTTCACCGCCGGCCTGCGCATCTTCCATGAGACCGGGAACCGTTCCTTCGAGGGATTCGGGCTGGTCGGCCTCGGCATGGCCTGCCGGGACCTGGGCCGGCTGCACGAGGCCGCCGGTCACCTCGAACGCGCCGTCGGCCTCGGTGCGGAGTTCGGCCAGTGGGACAACAGCTCGGCCGTGCAGGTGCTGGGCGGGGTGTACTGGGAACTCGGCCGTCTCGCCGACGGACTCGGCCTCCTCGGCCCGGCGGCGGCCTCGGGCAAAGGGGCCGGTTTCCGCGACGGCCGTGCGCTGATGCTCGACGCCATCGCGAAGATCAGCCTCGAACTCGGCCATCCCGAGGAAGGTCTGGATCAGGCCGAGCGGGCCCTGGCCATGGTCAGGGACACGAAGCGGTACTGGATCCAGGCCGGCATCCTCAACACGGTCGCCGCCGCCCGCCGGAAGCTGGCGCGTCCGGACCTGGCTCTCCAGGCCGACGGGCAGGCGCTCGCCCTGGCCCGCAAAGCGATGTTCAGACGCGCCGAGGCCGACACCCTCCTGAGCCTCTCCCTCACCCACCACCACCTGGGCCGGCCCGACGAGGCCCGCGCCCACGCCGGACAGGCGCTGCGCCTGGCCCGCGCCCACTCCTTCCGCGTGGTGGAGGGCCAGGTCCTGACGGCCCTCTCCGCGATGGCCCCCACCCCAGACGTCGAGCTCGCCCAGGCGGCCCTGGCCATCCACCGCGAGACCGGCCACCGGCTCGGCGAGGCCCGCGCCCTCGGAGCGCTCGCCCGCGCCCTCCGGAACTCCGACGGCGATGCCGCCGGACTGCTGAGGCAGCAGGCACGGGACCTCTTCTCGGACATCGGCGTGCCCGAGAAGGAGTACGAGGGTCTCTGCCGGTGACAGGCCCGCGGCCGCCGGTTCCAGGTGCGCCCCGGAGGAAGCGGGATTCCGCCCGTGAGCAGCCCGGCTACAACCCTCGCCGCCCGTCGCGAGTCAAAGACGCCGCAATGAGGTGAGGGGCCGGCTTCGGTCAATCGGGACACAGCCGATGGCATACGATCCGCATGCCCCCTCATAAAGAACACGTAAGAGGATGTACACGTCATGACAGTCCGCGCCCCGTACCGTTCCCTCCGCGGCATATCCGCCGTCGCCGCCCTGCTCGCGATCGGCGCGGTGGGGTGCTCGGACGTCACCGACGCCGTCGACAGCGCCAAGGACGGCGCGAAGAAGGTGGCTCGTCAGCGCTCGGTGTTCTCGCTGGACATCGGCGACTGCTACAACCCGAACGGCAAGGCCGAGGGGACGGCGTACGCCGTCGAGGTCGTGCCCTGCGACGAGGCGCACCAGGGCCAGGTCGTCGGCGAGTTCGCGATCGACAAGGGCAAGGCGTACCCCGGCGACGACGAGGTCTCGGCGATCGCGGACACCCGCTGCCCGGTCGAGGCGCAGAAGTTCGCGCCGGACACCTGGGCGCTCCCCAAGGGCGCCGCCCTCTTCTACTACACGCCGACCAAGGAGAGCTGGGCGACGGGTGACCGCGCGGTGAGCTGCACCTACACCGCGGAGAAGGGCACGTTCAGCGGCACGCTGGACACCGCGAAGTCCCTCAAGCCCGAGCAGCTCACCTACCTCAAGGGTTCGAACGCCGTCTACGAGGCCCTGTGGGCGAACCAGTCCGAGAAGGACGCCGTCGAGGAGGACCTGGCCGGTTACAAGGCGCAGGCCAAGGCCGTCGGCGCCGCCCTCGACACCCACGTCGAGGGACTGAAGGGCATCGAGGGCACCGAGGTCGGCAAGCTCCGCTCGACGCTGGCGAAGGCGGCCGAGGACTGGAAGAAGGCCGCGAACGCCGCCGACGCCGACACGTTCTACCTCGCCTACGATTCGGCGTTCTCCGGCATCGACCCGAACAAGTCGGTCGCCGCCCGCAAGGAACTGGGCCTGGCCACCACCGTCCCGGCCGACGAGGCCGAGGTCTGGGCGGGCTGACACCCGCCGGGCCGGCGGGGCCGCGTCCGTGGAACCGGCCCCGCTCCCCCTGAACGGGGTCTGCCCCCACACCCGGGCCCCGGCCGGTGGAGCCGGGACCCGGCGGACCCGGCGGGGCCGGTGGGGCCGGTGGGGCCGGGACCCGGCGGGGCCGGTGGAGCCGGTGGGGCCGGTGGGGCCGACGCCGTCGCCGCGGGCGCGAGCAGCGTCGAGGCGGTCAGTTCCGCTCCGCACAGCCCCGCCGCAGCGCGTCTTCGCATCCGGCCTGCGCGAAAAAACGGTCACCGATCACCGCTCTGACTGCTCCCCCGGCTGTTCCCCTGAGACCACCCCCGGCACATCTGGCGCAGGCGATGATCGGCTCACCCTGAAAAGCGCGACAGAGATCGTCAGGTCGCGTGACGCGCGCACCGAGGCGCCCCGGCTTCGCCCTGTCTTCACGCCGCGGCCGAGGAGGGCGCCTCGGCCTGGTTCTCTTCGAGGGCAGGGGGAAATACCGCCGGTGAACAGGCCGCCGCCGTCCCGCCGTCCCGTGCAGCGCTCGGCAGTCGAGCCTGCCCCGGTCCGCCGTCCGGCCTCTCGCGGAGGAGGGACCCGTATCCCGGCGGAGCGATCGTCAGGACTCGCGGGCCGGCTGGGGCCGGGTTCGTTCGGGCGGGGCGATCGCGACGAGCTCGACTTCGAAACCGTCGTCGTTCTCCAGATAGGCGGCGTAGTGCCGTCCGCCGCCGGCGTGCGGATGCCGCTCGGGGAACATCAGCCGCCAGCCGTGCTCAGTGGCGTCGGCGGCCAGTTCCTCGACCGTGGTGGTGTCTTCCACGTGGAAGGCCAGGTGGTTCAGTCCCGGCCGGCGACGATCGTGCCGTCCGGCCGTGAGGTCCGGGGACTGCTCTATGACCAGGTAGGTCGGTCCGAGCCGCCAGCTGCGTCCTGCGTTCCAGTCCTGGTGGACGGTGTAGCCCAGTGCTTGCAGCAGCCAGCCGAACGAGGCGAGCGCCCGGTGGAGGTCGGGCACCCACAGCTCGACGTGGTGCAGGGTGCCGTGCGCGGGCCGGCTCATGCGGCTGCCTCCTTGTCACTCCGGTGAAGTGGCCGTTCCCGGCAGGGGCGGCCGTCCGGCCGTGTGTGGCGGGATTGAAGGGTACGGTGACCGCCCGCCGGTGGGCCGGGGCGGCCTCGGCGGATCCGGAGGACACGGCGAGGGCGGCGGCAGGCAGTCCCTGGGCGCGTTCCCTCACGATCACGTTTTCGTGCTCGGCGCCCCGGCCCCTTCGGACAGCGCTGGGCCCACGGCCTGGTACACCGCGCTTCCCGCCGGTTCGAGCGGTGGTTCCGTTCGCTGCGCCGGTACGGCGGCCTTCGGTTCCCACCCTCTGGTGGTCCGCACATAGGCGAGGACCACCGAGGCCATCGCCAGGAGGAGAAGCGGCCCGGACACCCACGGATGTTCCGCCATCTCCATCGGCAGACAGCGCGTCGACACCAGGATCGCGGCGAAGACCGCCGCCCCGTGAGCGACCAGCCGGACACCCGACCGGTCCCAGCCGCGGTCGAACGAGCGCAGTGCCGCCTCGATCGTGAACGTGAACACCACACCGGTGACGAGATCGATGCCGTAGTGGTAGCCGAATCCCAGCGTCGCGCCGAGCGTGGCGATGAGCCAAAACGTTCCTGCACAGCGCAGGAGGCGGGGGCTCCTGCGCGTGTGGATGAAGATTGCGGTAGCCCACGCCGTGTGCAGGCTGGGCATGCAGTTGCGGGGGGTGATCTCGTCGTACGTCACCGGGTGCGGGGGGCCGGCCGGCGGTGGCGTGTGCGGCCACAGGTCGGCGATCGCCCAGTGCGCGCCTCCGGTGCCGAACGCGCCGGTGCCGTAGGCGAAGACCGGCCCGACCACGGGGAAGATCATGTAGATGCCCGGTCCGAGGAGGCCGATCACCAGGAAGGTGCGTACCAGGTGGTGGCCCGGGAAACGGCGCTCGGCCGCCACGTTGCGCAGCTGGTACAGCGCGGCGACGACCGCGGCCACCGCGAGCTGGGCGTAGACCCAGTCGAGCACATGGGCGCCGGCCGGGCCCGCGGCCTCGACGATCCGGCCCGCCAGCCACGACGGATTGCCCAGCGCGTGATCGGCGGTCGCCACGTACGGGTCGAGCACCGCCGGACGGGTCTTCGAGGTGATCAGCAGCCAGGTGTCGCCCGTCTTGCGGCCGGCCACCAGCAGGAGGCCCAGCCCCACGCCCTTCAGCATCAGGACGCGGTCCTGGCCGGTGCGGCGCGTGACGGCGACGACCGCGCAGCCCAGGACCACCCACAGCGCGCCGTTGCCGAAGGAGTGGCCGTCGGCCGTTCCGGCGCCGGCCGCCCACCGCACCAGCGCGAAGGCGATGTCGATGCCGACCGCGGCACCGGCCGCGACGAACCGTTGCCGCCAGGTGAGCACCACCATCGTCAACGCCATGCCGGCGTACAGCAGCGGCCCCGACGCGGGGGCGTATATCACCTCTTTCGCCTGGTTGGTGATCGGCCCCGGCAGGCCGTAGCGACGCGCGGCGATCTCCAGAGCGACGAGGAATCCGAAAGCCGCCACGCCCGCCACGGCCCAGAGTCTGGCCCGCGACGGGCGCCCGTTTATTCGCGAAAACACCCGTGATGGCATGTATCTCAATCTTTATTTTATTTGCTGGTTTTGGTTGGGAAGCGACCAATCGCACTCAAAGGCATGTTTTCCGGCGCATGACGACGGGCAGTGAGGTGGGGCTGGTCGCCTTCCGGCTGACGGTACTGTGCCGGACCGCCGGCAGAGGAAGACGGAAGGATCACAATCCGGGTTCCGGCCCGCGCCGAGGACGCCGGTGGGCGCCGGGGCCCACCGGCGTCACGGCATGCTCCCGGCCTCGAGGATCATGTCGGTGACCGCGCCGGGGCCTCCCGCGGCCAGCGCCCGGCGCTGCCGGTCCGCGCCGGTGCCCTGCCACAGCAGCCGGTGGACCAGCGAGGTCACCTGGCGGGTGTCACCGGCCGCCTCCAGGGACGGCGCGACATGGTCCAGCAGGCGGCGGACCATGTCGCGGGCGGATACGCGCCGCCCGGCCGGGTCGATCAGCTCTCCGCCGAGCCCGTGGCGCGCCGCCTGCCACATCGCCGTACGCGTCAGCTCCGGCGGCGGGTCCGCGAAGGGCCTGCCCGCCTCGGCCTCCGCCACCGCCGTGGCGACGAGACCCCGCACGAGCCCGGCGAACATCACCGCGTCGTCCGTGCGGAGCTGTATGTCCAGGCAGCGCACCTCGACCGTGGGATAGCGCTCGGAGAGACGGGCCTGCCAGTAGAGCTGGCCGGTGTCGTTGATCACCCCGGTGGACAGCAGCGTCCGGACGCGTCGGTCGTAGTCCGCCTCGTCGGCGAAGTACGGCGGGATGCCGCTGACCGGCCAGCGGTCGAAGACGATGGTGCGCCAGCTGGCGAATCCCGTGTCGTGGCCCTCCCAGAACGGGGAGTTGGCGGACATGGCGGTCAGCGTCGGCAGCCAGACGCGGATCCGGTTCAGCGCTTCGACGCGCAGGGGCCGGTCGGCCACTCCCACGTGCACGTGCATGCCGTTGACCATCTGCTCCGCCACGAGCTGCGGCGCCTGCCGCTGCATGGCCTTGTACCGGGTCTGCTCGGTGACGGGGACGGGCGTGACCTCCCGGGCGACCGGGGTGCCGCTCGGCATGATCCGGCAGCCGTGCTCCTCCGCGGCACCGGCGACGGCGTGCCGCAGCCGCAGCAGGTGGCCGCCGACCTCCTCCAGCGTGCGGCACACCGGAGTGGCCACCTCGACCTGCGCCTGCAGCAACTCGGACTGGATCTCCCGCGCGGTGACGAAGGGCCGCACGCCGGCCGCGGCGCGCACCTTCTCCGCCCGTGCGGCCAGCTGTCCCGTGACCGGGTCGGCCAGCAGGTACTCCTCCTCGACCCCGACTGTCACCATGCCGATCCCTCGTTCCCGTCACACGTCGTCGGGCGGGGTTCCCCGGCAGTCCCGTGCCGCTTGATCATGGTTCCCGGCTGCCTGAGGGTGCCCAGGTGAAGTGCCCCGTGGGCGCGACGGCTCAAACCTGGACCGCCCGGAACCGGCCCTTCGGCACCGGGGGCGGGCGGCCTCCCTCGTGGACACCCGCCCCACCGGGCGCGTCAGGCAGGGGTCCCGACCGCCGCGCGCGCCCGGACCGGCTGCCGCACGGTGCGGCGGCGCCGGGCCGGCATCCCGTTCACCGGGTGGGCGACGCCCCAGGCGGCGCCCTTGCAGATCAGTTCCTTGTAGACGGCGGCGAGCCGCCCCGTCAGGGCCGCCCGGACGGCGCGGTCGTCGGCGGTGACGTACTGGATCAGGCCCTCCCTGCGGCCCAGGGAGATGCACTGGTTGAAGTAGCGGAGCGGGACGACCGGGATCTTTCCGCCGGTCAGGCGCGCCGCGAGGGCGTCGGCGGCCTGCCACGCGGTGGGGACGCCCGAGGCGCACGACATCCGCAGCGGCTTGCCGCCGGGGCCCTCCACCAGGGCCGCGTCACCGACGACGTACACGTCCGGGTGCGAGACCGAGCGCATGGTCCGGTCGACCAGGACCTGGCCCGTGCCGGCGGTCTCCAGGGTGGTGTCCCGCACGATCGGGTGGACGGCGAAGCCGGTGGTCCAGACGGTGACCGCGGCCGGGACGGAGGCGCCGTCGGCGGTGGTGACGTGGTCGGCCGCGACACCGGTGACGTCGGTGTGCTCGTGCACGGTGATGCCGAGCCCGCCGAAGACCTTCCACAGGTGCCGGCGGCCCCTGGGCGAGAGCCGGTCGCCGAGGCCGCCGCGGGCGACGAGGGAGACGTCGAGGTCCGGGCGGGCCTCGGCGATCTCGGCCGCTGCCTCCAGGCCGGTGAGACCGCCGCCGACCACGACCACGGGCTGCCCCGCCTCCAGCCGGGCCAGGCGCTCGCGCAGCCGCAGCGCTCCGGGGCGGCCGGCGATCTCGTGGGCGTGCTCGGCGACGCCGGGGACGCCCTGGTCGTCCCAGCCGCTGCCGAGGGCGTACACGAGGGTGTCGTACTCCAGCTCCTCGGCGTCCCCGGTCCCCTCCTCCCCTCCGTTCGCGCCGGTGACGGTGACCGTCCTGCGGTCGACGTCGACACCGGTGACCCTCGCGAGCTTCAGTACGACGCCGGTGCCCGCGAACATCGCGTCGAGCGGCCGGGGTTCGAGGTCCTGCCCGGCCGCGAGCTGGTGCAGCCGGACGCGCTCGACGAAGTCGGGCTCGGCGTTGACGAGGGTGATCGCGACGTCGTCGCGGTGCAGCCGCTTCGCGAGGCGCCCGGCGGCGACGGCTCCGGTGTATCCGGCTCCGAGGACGATGATGCGGTGCTGCATTTCCTGGCTCCTGTCAGGGGCGGATCGAACGGATGCGCCCCTTGAACCGGGTGGCCGTCCGTTTCCTGACAGGAGGGTGGTGTGAAGCACCTCACAGTGAGGTCAGAAGGCGGCGTGGAGCACGGGTTCGCCGTGGTCGGTGGCCGCCCACCACCGGTTCACGCGCGTGAGCTTGTCGGGGTTGGCCTGGCCGCGGACGGCGGCGATGCCCTCGGGGGTCACCTCCAGGCAGATGACGCCGATGACCCGGCCGTCGAGCACCGCCACGAGGGCGGGGTCGCCGTTGGCGGTCGTGGCGTGGATCTCGGGCGAGCCGCCGACCAGGGCGCGCTTGGCCTTGCCGGGCTTGAACAGGCCCCGCAGGAACGTCGCGACCGCGACGGCGCCCTCGAACGGCTTGGTGCGGGCCGGGACCTTCCCGCCGCCGTCACCGATCGAGAAGGCGTCCTGCGTGAGCAGTTGGATCAGCGGCTCGGTCCGGCCGCTGGTGGCGGCCGTGAGGAACTCGTCGACGATCCGCCGGGCGACGGCCTCGTCGATCTCGGTACGGGTCCTGCCGGCCGCGATGTGCTTCTTGGCGCGGTGGAGGATCTGCTGGCTGGCGGCCTCGGTGATACCGAGGATCTCGGCGATCTCCCGGTGCGGGTGGGCGAAGGCCTCCCGCAGCACGTACACCGCCCGCTCGCCCGGGGACAGGCGCTCCAGCAGGGTGAGGACCGCGTACGAGACCGATTCGCGCTGTTCGGCGGTGTCGGCCGGGCCGAGCATCGGGTCCCCGGCGAGCAGCGGCTCGGGAAGCCATTGGCCCACATAGGTCTCGCGCCGCGCGCGGGCCGAAGTGAGCTGGCTGAGGCACAGGTTGGTGAGCACCTTCGTCAGCCAGGCCTCGGGCACCTCGATACGGCCGACGTCGGCGGCCTGCCAGCGCAGGAACGTCTCCTGCACGGCGTCCTCGGCCTCGCTCGCGGAACCGAGGAGACGGTAGGCGATGGCCTCCAGGCGGGGCCTGGCCGCCTCGAACCGGTCCACGTCGTCCACCGTCAGGGCCATGACCGGATCCTAGCTTTCGAGGCGCGCGACGGCAGCCGGCCGACGGACCGGCCTTTTTTCCGCGACTTTGCACGGATTTACGAATTTTTACGCGAGTTTGCTTGGTTCTGCGCGGGTGAGGACACCGGCCCCTTTCCGTCCGGGCCCTCGGTCTTCGGGTCGTCGCGGCCTGGACGTGTTCCAGCAGCTTCGCCCAGGTCCCGTCCGCTTCCCGGCGGGCGAACCGCTCGCAGACGGTCTGCCGGGCTCCGTACCGCTCGGGAAGATCGCGCCACGGAGCCCCGGTCCGCAGCCGCCACAGCACCCCGTCGGCCACCTGCCGGTGATCACGCCACGGACGACCACGCCCATCCACTTGCGGCACCAAGGGCTCTATTCACCCCACGCCGCATCCGCCAACTCACCTCGCCCTGCCACAAGGTCAATGATCAGAGTGCTCGTGCCCGGACTCCCGTGCGGGGTCCGTCACGAAATGGCTCAGCCGGTAGATGGTGGGCAGCACCAGGCGCCCGCACAGCGTGTCGATCCGGGTCATCGCCCCATCGACTCCTGCCTCCTGAAGACGGCGCACATGCATCCGTATCTCCGCCTGGTCCGGAGTCTCAACGACCACTTTCCACCGTCCCGCGTCCGGCGCGGTGCGGGCAGCAAGCCGCTGCCGCGCGTCCTCTTGCCGCCGCCTTCTTTTCCCCTGCCCTGGCACTCGCCCAGAATCACTGGCCAGTGCCAGGACGGCAAGGCAATTGGACCGAGCACGCACACGCTTGGGACCGAACACGCACATGCTCGGTGATCATTTGTCAGGCAGGCCCTGGACCCCGACCGCCTCATCGTCGGCCGGCTCGTCCTGGGCGCGCAGGCCGGCGACCCACAGCGGCATCAGCCAGTGGGCGACGAGGACGGCGAGGAGGACGGGCGCCACGGCCGCCCCGAGGGACTCGCCGCCGGCCGCGCCCGCGATCAGCAGGACGGCCACGGCGGCGGCCAGCACAACGGTCATCGTCCGATGTGCGACGGCCAGGACCCGGTTGCGTTCGGCCAGTTGCCGCTCGTCCAGGACACGGGCGCGCAGTTCCAGCAGGCCGCGGGTGGCGCCGTTGATCGCCCCCGTCGCGACCATCCAGGGCAGCAGCAGGACGGCCGCCAGGGCGGCGGGCCACAGCGGTCGCGCCCCCGCGAAGGTGAAGGAGGCCAGCAGCGCACCGACGACCGCGGTGAGGGCGATGTGCAGGGCCACGACGAGGCGCCGGCGGGCGGCCGTGGCGTACATCGGCCTGCCCCTGCGGTCGTTCATCAGCCGCACCATGGCCCGGTCGTAAGGGGTCGTCCGCGTCGTCGTCATGGCTGTTTCCTCCCGTAGACCTCGTCCGTGAGCGGCCGGAACGGTTCGAGGGAGAACAACGCCTCCACCGGCAGTCCGAAGTACTTCGCGATCTTCAACGCCAGGTCGAGGCTCGGGTTGTACTGCCCCCGCTCGATATAGCCGATGGTCTGGTAGTGCGCGCCCACCGCCTCGGCCAGGCTCTGACGCGACACCTTCCGCTCGGCGCGGACCATCGCGAGCCTGTTGTGCACCTGCTCACTCATGTATAAGGAGTACTACATTTCAGAGCACGGGTACAAGGGTGCCGGGTGCATCTCCCGGTGAACGGGGGCTTCTCCCGGTGAAGCGGGTGGAGCGGGTGAAGCCGGTGCGTTCGGTGGAGCGGGTGGAGCCGGTGCGCTCGGTGAACCCGGTGAACACGCCACCGCCCGGCGGGGCTTCCCCGCCGGGCGGTGGCGTCGGGCGTCGGGCGCCGGGTGTCGGGCGCCGGGCGCCGGGCGTCGGGCGCCGGGTCAGGCCGCCGCGGGTGCCGGGCCCACCAGTTCCGTCAGGACGTCCTCCATCGTCACGAAACCGAGCACCGCGCCCGTCTCGCCGGTCACCGCGGCCAGGTGGCTGTCCATGCCCCGCAGCGCGGTGAGGGTGTCGTCGAGCGGGGTGTCGATGCGGACGTGGGTGACGGGGTGCAGGGCACTGTGCGGGAAGGGGCGGTCGCGGTCGGTGGTGCCGAGGGTGTCCTTGATGTGGAGGTAGCCGAGCAGGGTGCCCTCGGGGCCGGTCACCGGGAAGCGGGAGTAGCCCGCCTCGGCGGCCAGGCGTTCCAGCCGGGCCGGGGTGACGGTGTGGTCGACGGTGTGCATCCGGTGCACCGGCACCAGGATCTCGCCGACCGGACGGGTGCCCAGTTCCAGCGCGTCGCGCAGGCGTTCGCCGTCGGCGGGCGAGAGCAGGCCGGCCTCGCTGGCGTCGACGACCATGCGCGCCAGCTGGTCGTCGGTGAAGACGGCCTCCACCTCGTTCTTCGGCTCCACGCGCAGCAGTTTCAGCAGCGTGTTGGCGAAGGCGTTGATGCCGAAGACGACCGGCTTCAGCGCCCGGGTCAGGGCGACCAGCGGCGGGCCGAGCAGCAGCGCGGTGGCGGCCGGGGCGGCCAGCGCGATGTTCTTCGGGATCATCTCGCCGATCAGCATGTGCAGGTACGTCGCCAGCGTCAGCGCGATCGCGAACGCGAGCGGGTGCACGAGGGCGTGCGGCATGTGGACCGCGTCGAACGCCGGTTCCAGCAGGTGCGCGATGGCCGGTTCGGCGACCGCGCCGAGCACCAGCGAGGAGACGGTGATGCCCAGCTGCGCGGTGGCCATCAGCGCCGAGAGGTGCTCCAGGCCCCACAGGGTCATCCGGGCCCGCTTGTCGCCCGCCTGCGCGCGGGGCTCGATCTGGCTGCGGCGCACGGAGATCAGAGCGAACTCGCCGCCCACGAAGAACGCGTTCGTCAGCAGCGTCAGGGCGCCGACGAGGAGTTGCAGCGCGGTCATCGGGCCGCCCTACCTTTCAACTCACGGGTGCACCCCAGCCATTCGTAAGGTTGTGGCACCCAGGGGGGAGGGGTGTGGCTCTCGGGCTCGCTGCCGTTGTT